>NZ_JBHVER010000296.1:0-7180 GCF_042802195.1 Kitasatospora sp. NPDC057500
CAGCAGGCCGAGCAGGGCGGCGGCGAAGGCGACCACCGAGGCGACCGCGAAGGCCAGCGACATGCCGCTGACGAAGGAGTCGTGGACGGCCCCGGCCATCGCGTCGACCACCTGCTGCGGGGTGCCGGCCGGGGCCGGCGGGGCGATGCCGAGCTGGGCGGCCTGGTTGAGGCCCTCGGCCTGCGCCGGGTCCACCGGCGGCAGGCCCGCGTCGGCCCACTCGCCGGGCAGGGTGTCGGTGACCCGGGCGGCCATCAGCGCGCCGAGCACGGCGGTGCCGAGGCTGCCGCCGACCTGCATCGCGGACTGCTGGAGGCCGCCGGCGACGCCGGAGAGCTCCAGCGGCGCGTTGCCGACGATGACCTCGGTGGCTCCGACCATGACCGGGCTGATGCCCAGGCCCATCAGCACGAACCAGAGCGCCATCACGCCGTTGCCGGACCCGGCGTCCAGGGTGGACATGCCGAACATCGCGGCGGTGGTGATCAGCATGCCGGCCACGATCGGGATCCGCGGGCCCAGCTTGCCGATCGCCATCCCCGCCACCGGCGAACCGATGATCATCATGCCGGTCATCGGCAGCAGGTGGACGCCCGCCTGCACCGGCGACATCCCGTGCACGTTCTGCAGGTAGAAGGTGACGAAGAAGATCGCGCCGAAGAACGAGAAGGCCATCAGCACCATCAGCAGGGTGCCGGCCGACAGCGGCAGCGAGCGGAACAGGCTGAGCGGGATCAGCGGCTCCTTGGCCGCCCGCTGCCAGAACGCGAAGGCGGTCATCAGCACGACCGCGCCGCCCAGGAAGAGCAGCGTGGAGAGGTCGCCCCAGCCCCACTCGGGGGCCTTGATGATGCCGAAGACCAGCGCGAACATCGCCACCGAGAGCAGCACGATGCCCGGGACGTCGAAGGACTTGGCGGCGTTCTCGGCCCGCACGTCCTTGAGGATCCACAGGCCGAGGGCCAGCGCGATCAGGCCGACCGGGATGTTGATGAAGAACACCGACTCCCAGTTGACGTGCTCGACCAGCAGGCCGCCGACGATCGGGCCGGCCGCGGTGGAGGCGCCGATGACACCGCCCCAGATGCCGATCGCCATGTTGAGCTTCTCGGCCGGGAAGGCCCCGCGCAGCAGGCCGAGCGCGGCCGGCTGGAGCAGTGCGCCGAACAGGCCCTGGAGGACGCGGAAGGCGATCACCGTCTGGATGTTCCCGGCGAAGCCGATCGCCGCCGAGGTGACGGCGAAGCCGACCGCGCCGACCAGGAAGGTGTTCTTGTGGCCGAACCGGTCGCCGATCTTGCCGGCGGTGATCAGGAAGACCGCCAGCGCCAGCAGGTAGCCGCTGGTCACCCACTGGATCTCGGAGGGCGCGGCGTTCAGGTCGGCCTGGATGACCGGGTTGGCGATCGCGACGATGGTGCCGTCCAGGGCGACCATCATCACGCCCACGGCGACGGTGAGCAGGGTCAGCCAGGGGTGTCCCTGGAGGCTCCTCCCACCCGGTGACGTGCCCGGCGGCGGGCTGTCCGCCGTGGCGCTCTTGGTGAGGGACTGACTCATCTGGGCCCTCCGGGGGCTGGCTGCGGTCGGACGTGGAGGTGGCGCCCCGGCCCACCCGTCCCCACGAGTGCCCGGCCCGGGGGCGCCACCCGATGCAGATTATGTCAGTCACTGACATACGGCAAACGCTGACTTGTGCGCCCGACTGCCATTTGGCAGATCGCTACAGTAGCCTCCACACCACCAGCCCGATCTCCGTCCGGAAGGCCCGCACCATGGCCGCTCAGCCCGCTTCCCCCGCCCCCGTCCAGGAGCCCGGACTGCGCGCCAGGAAGAAGCAGCGCACCCGGGACGCGCTCATCGAGGCGGCCCACCGGCTCTTCCTCGGCCAGGGCTTCGCCCGCACCACCGTCGACGAGATCGCCGCCGCCGTCGACGTCTCGCAGCGCACCTTCTTCCGCTACTTCGCCAACAAGGACGAGGTCGCCCTCGCCGTCCTCGCCGAGGCCGAGGACCACTTCATCCAGCAGCTGCGCACCCGCCCCGCCGAGGAGACCCCGCTCCAGGCGCTGCGCGCCGCGATCGTCGACGCCTGGCGCGACCGCGGCGGCCGGGACACCGGCCCCAGCTCGGTGACGGCCGCGCTGGAGCTGATCCGGATGATCGAGGAGACCCCCACCCTGCTCGCCGCCCACCTGCGCCGGGTGACCGAGCAGGAGCACGTGCTGATCCGGATCATCGCCGAGCGCGAGGGCGTCGACCCGGCCGAGGACCTGCGGCCCGCCGTGCTCGCGGCGGTCTTCGCCGGCGTGCTGCGCACCGCCCACCTCTCCTGGAGCGCCGACCAGGAGGACACCGGCCCGGAGGGCATGGTCGCGCTGATCGACCGCCACTTCGACCAGCTCGTCCCGGCCCTGGCCGGCCACTGGCGGTCCTGATACCCGGGTATGACACCGAGGACCGGACCCAGGGGTGACGCGGGGCCCACCGGGCCGCCCTAGGCTGACCGGATGACCACGCCACTCACCGGGCCCGCCCCGGGCGGTCCGGTGCGCGCGCTGCTCGCCCCGCTCACCCGCCCGTCCACCGACCACACCCCGCTGCTCGCCCAGGCCTCCCGCCGCTGGGTCCGCCTCCTCCCCTACATCCTCGCCGCGGGCGCGATCGCCTCACTGCTGCCGACCGGCATCCTCGTGCTGGTCAACGACTACGGGGTGGACGGGGGCCCGGCCGCCGCCCTCGCCGTGGTCCAGACGGTGCCGCTGCTGCTCGCCGTCACCCGGCCGCTGCCCGCCTGGTGGATCACCGGCGGCGGCGCCCTGCTGGCCTCGCTGCTGGTCCTCGTCACCGGCGACGGCGCCAGCCCCAGCGGGGTCGACGGCCCCTGGCCGTGGCCGCCGCCGGGCATCGTCGGCTACCTCCTGCTGATGCTGACGCTCGCCCTGCGCGAGAGCCGGCGCACCCTGGTCGCGGTCTGGCTGGTCACCGCCGCGGCGAGCCTGGGGCTCTCCGTCCTCGGCGTCGCCGGCGGGTTCGGCGGCGACGACAGCCTGCTCGCCACCGCCCTGGCCGGCGCCGTCCTGGTGCTCGGCGGGGCGCTGCGCGAGCGCGCCGAGGCCCGTCGGCTGCTCGCCGAGCAGGAGCACATCAGCGAGGCCGAGCGCGAGCGGCGCACCCTGCTGGAGGAGCGCGCCCGGATCGCCCGCGAACTGCACGACGTGGTCGCCCACCACATGTCGGTGATCGCCGTGCAGGCGGCCAGTGCGCCGTACCGGATCACCGGCGTCCCGGCCGAGGCCGCCGAGGAGTTCACCGCGATCGCGGGCACCGCGCGCGAGTCGCTGGCCGAGATGCGGCGGCTGCTGGGGGTGCTGCGCAGCGAGGAGTCCGGCGCCGAGAAGGCTCCGCAGCCCGGCGTCGGCCAGCTCGCCCAGCTGGTCGACACGGTCCGCCGGGCGGGCGTGTCCGCCGAGCTCACGCTCGCCCCGGAAGCGGCCGACGAGCCGCTGCCGTCGGCCGTCGACCTCTCCGCGTACCGGATCGTCCAGGAGGCACTGGCCAATGTGGTCCGGCACGCCCCCGGCGCCGCGGCCTGGGTCTCGCTGGCCGTCGCCGACGGATCCCTGCTGGTCACCGTGGTCAACGCGGTCCCGCCGGTGCGGGCCGAGTCGTTGGAGGCCTCGGTCGAGGGCACCGGTCAGGGCCTGGTCGGCATGCGTGAGCGGGTGCGGCTGCTGGAGGGCCGGCTGGACACCGGGCCGCTGCCGGACGGCGGGTTCAAGGTGGCCGCCGTACTGCCGCTCGGCGCGTTGACGGATACTCGATCGGACGCACCGTAGGACGCCCCCGGGAGAGCACCGTATGACCATCCGCGTGATCATCGTCGACGACCAGGCGATGGTGCGGGCCGGATTCGCCGCCCTGCTGAACGCGCAGAGCGACATCGACGTGGTGGGGGACGCCGCGGACGGCGCCCAGGCCCTGGAGGTGAGCGGCCGCACCCATCCGGACGTGGTGCTGATGGACGTCCGGATGCCCGTCATGGACGGCCTGGAGGCGGCCCGCCGGCTGCTGGACCCGACCGTGCCCGGCGCACACCGCCCCAAGGTGCTGATGCTCACCACCTTCGACGTGGACGACTACGTCTACGACGCGCTGCGGGCCGGCGCCAGCGGCTTCCTGCTCAAGGACGCGCCCCCGGACGACCTCATCGCCGCCGTCCGGGTGGTCGCGGCCGGCGAGGCGCTGCTCGCCCCCTCGGTCACCCGGCGGCTGATCGAGGACTTCGCCCGGACCAGGCCGGCCAGGCGCCGCGACCCCGGGCTGCGGCTCAACGGGCTGACCCCGCGCGAGACCGAGGTCCTGGAGCTCATCGCCCGGGGCCTGTCCAACCAGGAGATCGCCGCCCGGCTGGTCCTCGCCGAGCAGACCGTGAAGACCCACATCGGCCGGATCCTGGCCAAGCTCGACCTGCGCGACCGCGCCCAGGCGGTGGTGCTCGCCTACGAGTCCGGCCTGGTGACCCCCGGCCAGTGAGCCCGCCCCCGGGGGCGGCGAGACCCCGGTGGGGCTGCCCCCCCGGGGGAAAACCCCCTGATACCCGGGTAGCACCCGGCAGTTGGCTCCGCGGAGTGATGTCCGCGGGGCCGCCCCGTTTCTACCTTCCTCTCCATCGAAGCCGTACAGGCCACGGAGGGAACGGACATGACGAGGAACCGGATGGCCCGGACGGCGGCCGCCGTCGCGCTGGCGCTGGCCGCCGTGCTGGGGGCGGGCGGCTGGGCCGCCGGCGGCGAGCGGCCGGTGACCGGTCCGCCGCCCGGGACCGCCGCCTGGGTCGCCGACACCGCCCCCGGCGTCCCGCTGCCCGACCCGGCCACCGCCACCCCCGCCGAGGTGGCCGCGTTCTTCGCCGCTCTGCCGCCCGCCGACCGGGAGGACCTGGCCGTCCGTCACCCGCTGGTGGTCGGCAACCTGGACGGCGCGCCCGTCGACCTGCGCCACCGGGCCAACGCCCGGGCCGTCGCCGAGGAGCGCGAGCGCGCCCTGGCCCGGGCCGCCGACCCGGCACTCCCCGCACGCGACCGCGCCGCCGCCCGGGAGCGCGCCGAGCGCTACCGCACCCTGCTCGACGACGCCTCGCCGGACGGGCCCCGCCGCTTCCTGGCCTTCGACCCGCGCGGCCGCGGCCAGGTCGCCGAGGTGTTCGGCGACCTCGCCACCGCCCGGCGCACCGCGGTCGTCGTCCCCGGCTCCGACATCGACCTGCGCACCTTCGACCGAGCCGGCGACCCCTACGGCACCCCCGTCGGCATGGCCCGGGCGCTGTACGGGGCGACCGGCGGGGGCACCGCCGTGGTCGCCTGGGCGGGCTACACCACCCCGGTCGGCGTCGGTCCGGACGCCGCCGCCGAGACCCTCGCCGGAGCCGGCGCCGAGCGGCTGGCCCGGCTGCTGGACGGACTGGCCGTCAGCACCCGGCCCGACGCCCCGGCCACGGTCTTCTGCCACAGCTACGGCTCGGTGGTCTGCGGGCTGGCCCGGCCGACCCCGCGGCAGTCCTCCGGCGTGGTGGTGCTCGGTTCGCCGGGCCTGGGCGTCGGCTCGGCCGGCGGCCTCGACCCGGGCGTCCCGCTCTGGGCCACCGCCCGCAACGGCTCCGACTGGATCGGCAACGTGCCGAACGTGCGCCTGTTCGGCCTCGGCCACGGCGCCGACCCGACCGACCCGGCCTTCGGCGCCCGCCCGCTGCCGTCCACCGGCTCGCACGGCCACACCGGCTACTTCGCCCCGGGCACCGCCTCGCTGGCCGCCTTCGCCGACGTCGCGCTCGGCCGCTGACCCCGGCCCCTCCCCCTGCACGCCTCCCCCGTGAACGGAGACCCCGTCATGCCCAGCACCCTGCTCGCCCCGCTGCACCGGTCCGCCCGCCAGGTGGACGCCCGCACCCCCGAGAGCCGTGACCGCGCCCTGGACGGCCTGCGCGCCCTCGCCCTGCTCGCCGTCCCGGTCGGCCACTGGATGCTCGGCGGCTTCACCCGCTCCGCCGACGGCGCCCTGCACAACGCCAGCCCGCTCTCCTCCCCCGACCTCGGCTTCTTCGCCCCGGTCAGCTGGGGGCTCCAACTGCTGGGCGTGTTCTTCCTGGTCGGCGGCCACTCCGCGGTCCGCTCCCGGGAACGGGCCCGGGAACGGGGGGTCGGCTACGCGGGCTGGCTGCGCGGCCGGGCGGTGCGGCTGCTCCGGCCGGTGCTCGGGGTGACCGCCGTCTGGGCGCTGCTGATCCCGCTGCTGCCCCGCCTCGGCGTTCCCGCCGACACCGTGCGGACCGGCTCGACGCTGGTGGTGCAGCCGCTCTGGTACATCGCCGTCTACCTGGGCCTGACCGCGCTCACCCCGCTCTGCGCGGCCGCCGCCCGCCGGCTGGGCGGCTGGTCGGCGGGCGTGCTGCTCGCCGCCGTCGCCGTCGTCGACCTGCTGCGGTACGGGCCGTGGGCGGAGTCGGTGCCGTCCTGGGTCGCCCTGCTGAACATCCTTCCGGGCTGGCTGTTCGGCTACCAGCTGGGCGTGCTCTGGGCCGCGGGCCGGCTGGGCCGTCCGGCGGCGCGGCTGCTGCTGGCCGGCGGCGCGGCACTGTTCGCGGTGCTGCTGCTGGTCTTCCACTACCCGGCCTCGATGGTCGGGGTGCCGGGCGCCGAGCGCACCAACTCGCACCCGCCGTCCCTGCTGGTGCTCGCGCTGGCCGCGGTGCAGTGCGGCGCGGCGGTGCTGCTGCGCGAGCGGCTCGGCCGACTGCTGACCCGGCGTCCGCTGCTCTGGCTTCCGGTGGTGGCGGTGAACCTCTCGGCGATGACGATCTTCTGCTGGCACCAGAGCGCGATGCTCGCGGTCGCGGTGCCCGGTGCGGCCGTCCTCGGCGAGGTTCCGGGGCTGACGGTGGCGCCGGACTCGCTCGGCTGGGTCGCACTGCGGCTGGCGCTGCTGCCGCTGTTCGGCGCCGTGCTGGTGGCGATCGGCCGGTTCACCCGGCGCTTCGACGGTCCGTGGACGGGATTCTCCCGGCCGGCCAGGGCGGTGGCCGGCGCGGGGGTGGCGTTCTTCGCCGCGTACGCGCTGGGCGTCGTCTGACGCGCGCGGGCGCTCGGAGCCCACGGCGGGCGCGGACCGGGAGGTCCGCGCC
>NZ_JBHVER010000297.1:0-7160 GCF_042802195.1 Kitasatospora sp. NPDC057500
CGCACCCACATCGCCGAAGTCCTCGCCCTCCCCAACCCCACCACCATCCACGACCACCAAGCCTTCAAAGAAATGGGACTCGACTCCCTCACCGCAGTCGAACTCCGCAACAAACTCACCACCACCACCGGACTCCGCCTCCCCACCACCCTCATCTTCGACCACCCCACACCCACCGCCCTCGCCACCTACATCCACACCCACATCCCCACCACCACGGAAGAGACCTCGCTCTCCGTTCTGGATGAACTGGACAGGCTGGAAAAGGCGCTCGCGAAACCCGCGACTGACCAGCAGCAGCAAGAACAGATCACAGCACGCCTCAACGAGCTCGTGCGGCGCTGGAACAGGGCCCACCAGGCGTCGGAGGAATCGCTCGACGACGATCTGACATCCGCGACCGACGAAGAGCTGTTCGAAGCCTTCGACAACAACTTCGCTTGATCCACGCTCCGTCAACGGAACTCCATACGAGGTGACACGCATGTCAAATGAGGACAAGCTCCGCGACTACCTGCGCCGTTCGATGGCCGAACTGCGCCAGGCCCAACGGCGTCTGCGCGAGTTGGAGGAGGGGCAGCAGGAGCCGATAGCCGTCGTCGGAATGGCCTGCCGGATGCCGGGGGACGTGTCGTCCCCGGAGGACCTGTGGGAGCTGGTCGCGTCCGGGACCGACGCGATCGTCGAGTTCCCGAACGACCGCGGCTGGGACCTGGAGGGGATCTACGACCCCGATCCCGAGGTCCCCTGGAAGTCCACCGTCCGGCACGGCGGCTTCATGCGCGACGTCAGCGGATTCGACACCGAGTTCTTCGGGATCAGCCCGCGCGAGGCACTGGCCATGGACCCCCAGCAGCGCCTCATGCTCGAATGCGCCTGGGAGACCTGTGAGCGCACCGGAATCGACCCGGCCACCCTGCGCGGCAGCCGCACCGGGGTGTTCGCGGGACTCGTCCAGTCGTACGCGCCTCAGATCAGCCGTCCGCCCGAGGAGTTGGAGGGCTTTCTGCTGACGGGCAGCACGGCCAGCGTGGCGTCCGGGCGGGTCGCCTACGTGCTCGGGCTCGAAGGCCCGGCGGTGACCATCGACAGCGCCTGCTCCTCCTCCCTGGTCGCCCTCCACCTCGCCGCCCAGGCCCTGCGCAACAACGAGTGCGACCTCGCCCTCGCGGGCGGCGTCGCCGTGCTGTCCGAGCCCGACGGTTTCGCCGAGTTCAGCAGGCAGCGCGGGCTCGCCGCCGACGGCCGGTGCAAGCCGTTCGCCGCGGCCGCCGACGGGACCGGGTTCTCCGAGGGCGTCGGCCTGGTCATGCTGGAGCGCCTCTCGGACGCCCAGCGCAACGGCCGCACCGTGCTGGCACTGATCCGGGGCAGCGCCGTCAACCAGGACGGCGCCAGCAACGGCCTCACCGCCCCCAACGGCCCCTCCCAGGAACGGGTCATCCGCCAGGCCCTCGCCAACGCCGGTCTGACCAGCGACCAGGTCGACGCCGTCGACGCGCACGGCACCGGCACCCGGCTCGGCGACCCCATCGAGGCCCAGGCACTCCTCGCCACCTACGGCCAGGACCGCCCCGCCGACCAGCCCCTGCACCTCGGCTCCATCAAGTCGAACATCGGCCACACCGCCGCAGCCGCCGGCGTCGCCAGCGTCATCAAGATGATCCTCGCCATGCAGCACGGCACCCTGCCCCAGTCGCTCCACATCGACGCACCGACCCCGCACGTCGACTGGACCGCCGGCAACATCAGCCTCCTCACCGAGCAGACCCCCTGGCCGGTCACCGACCACCCCCGCCGCGCCGCCGTCTCCTCCTTCGGCATCAGCGGCACCAACGCCCACCTCATCCTCGAACAACCCCCCGCCACCGAGACCGACACGGCCGACGACACCGTCCCGGCCCCGGCCGACGACGCGGCAGCCGACGACGAGGCAACGGACGGACCGCACGTCTGGCTCGTCTCCGGCAAGTCCGCCGACGCCCTGGCCGACCAGGCGGACCGGCTGCACGCCTTCGCCGCCGGTCGTCCCGACGTCGATACCCGCGACATCGCCCACGCCCTGGCCACCACCCGCACCGCCTTCGACCACCGCGCCGCCGTCATCGCCCACGACCGCAGCGACCTCCTCGACGCACTCGCCGCGCTGAAGGAGGGCCGGCCCTCACCCCACCTGGTGACCGCCGACCAGCGCCCGCAGGCCAACGGCAGGACGGCGTTCGTCTTCCCCGGTCAGGGCTCGCAGTGGGCCGGCATGGGCCGCGACCTCTTCCGGACCAGCACCGTCTTCCGCGACCACATCAACGCCTGCGCCGAGGCCCTGGCCCCGCACGTCGACTGGTCGCTCCTCGACGTCATCCAGGACCACCCCGACGCGGCCTCCCTGGAGCGGATCGACGTCATCCAGCCGGTCCTGTTCGCCACCATGGTCTCCCTCGCCGCCCTCTGGCAGTCCCACGGTGTCCAGCCCCACGCCGTCATCGGCCACTCCCAGGGCGAGATCGCCGCGGCCCACACCGCCGGCATCCTCTCCCTCCCCGACGCCGCACGCATCGTCGCACTGCGCTCCCAGGCCCTGCGCCAGATCTCCGGCGAGGGCGGCATGGTCTCCCTGCCCCTGCCCGCCGACCAGGCCGAAGCCCTCCTCGCCCCCTGGACCGACCGGATCAGCGTCGCCGCGTTCAACGGCCCCGCCACCACCATCGTCTCCGGCGACACCTCCGCCCTCGCCGAGCTCGTAGCCGCCTGCACCGACCAGCACATCGACGCCCGCACCGTCCCTTCGGACGTCCCCGGACACTCCTTCTACCTGGAGAAGTTCCGCGACCGTCTGCTCCATGACCTGCGCGATGTCACCCCCCAGGTCGGTCACACCCCCTTCTACTCGACCGTCACCGGCGCCCTCGTCACCGACACCACCACCCTGGACACCGAGTACTGGTACCGGAACCTCCGCCAGACGGTCCGCTTCACCGACACCGCCCACGCACTCGTCAGCGACGGGCACCACCAGCTCATCGAGATCAGCACCCACCCCGTCCTCACCACCAGCATCCAGGACATCCTCGACCACACCGACCACACCGACACCCCCACGCTCACCACCGGCACCCTCCGCCGCCACAAGGGCGACTGGACCCAGTTCCTCACCTCCGCCGCCCAACTCCACACCCACGGCACGCTCGTCGACTGGACCACCCACACCGCTCCCGCCACCGGCCGCCCCGTGGACCTGCCCACCTACGCCTTCCAACACCAGCGCTACTGGCTCACCCACACACCCACAAGCTCCGGTGACGCCTCCGCGTTCGGACTCGACACCACCGACCACCCCTTCCTCACCGCCAACCTCGAACTCCCCGACGGCAGCCGCGTCTTCACCGGCACCCTGTCCACGAACACCCACCCCTGGCTCAGCGACCACGCCATCACCACCACCCCCCTCCTGCCCGGCACCGCATTCGTCGACCTCGCCCTCCACACCGGCCACCACACCGCCCACCCCCACCTCGAAGAACTCACCCTCCACACACCACTCCTCCTCAACAACACCCACCCCCTCGACCTCCAGGCCACCCTCACCCCCTCCGAGGACGAGCGCCGCACCCTCACCATCCGCTCCCGCCCCCACACCACCACCTCCGACGACGCGGTCGCCTGGACCACCCACGCCACCGCCACCCTCACCACCACCAGCCCCGCCGACGACCAGGCACCCGACCTGACCATCTGGCCACCCGCCAACACCACCCCGGTCGACGTCACCGACGCCTACCCCATGCTCGCCGACCACGGCTACACCTACGGCCCCGCCTTCCAAGGCCTCACCGCCGCCTGGCGCGACAACCACCACACCTACGCCGACATCACCCTCCCCGAAGACCTCGAAGCCGACGCCTTCGACATCCACCCCGCCCTCCTCGACGCCACCCTCCACACCATCGGCCTGGACACGCTGGACGGCCGGCAGGGATCGATGCGGCTGCCGTTCTCCTGGTCCGGTGTCGACCTGTACTCCACCGGCGCCCGCCACCTGCGCGCCAGACTCACCCCGACCGGCCCGGACACCATCAGCCTCCACCTCGCCGACGCGAGCGGCGCCCCCGTCGCCACCATCGAGGCCCTCACCACCCGCCCCCTCCCCGCCGAACAGCTCGCCGACCTGGCCTCCCGCCAGTCGCCGACGCAACCGCTGCTGCTGGTGGACTGGACGACGGTCCCCGTCGCGGCCGAAGCGGCGGCGACCTCCGCCACGTGGGCGGTCCTCGCCGGCCGGGTCGACGGTGCGGACTCCGGCTTCGGGCAGGTCCCCGTGGCGGACCTCGGCGCGGCCGGATACGCGGACCTCGCCTCGCTGCGGGCCGCGATCGAGGCCGGTGCACCGGTCCCGGACCTGGTGCTGCTGCCCTACGCCTCCGCCGCGGACGACGACGGCCCGGTCGGCGGGGCGCACACGGCGGTTCGCGAGGTGCTGCCGGTCGTCCAGGAGTGGCTGGCGACGGAGGCGTTCACGGCGTCGCGGCTCGTGGTGGTGACGCGCAACACGGTCTGGGGCCGGCCCGGCGCGGACGGTGCGATCTCGTTGGCGGACACCCCGTTGTGGGGACTGCTGAGGTCGGCGCAGTCGGAGCATCCCGGCCGGTTCGCGCTGCTCGACATCGACGACGCGACCTCCTCCCTCGGCGCCATGACCTCGGCCCTGGCCACCGATGAGCCGCAGCTGGCCCTGCGGGACGACACCGCGTACGCACCGCGGCTGAGCCGCCTGGACTCCCGGAAGGTGCTGTGGGTGCCGGAAGGGGCCGCGGCCTGGCGGATGGAGCTGGACGGGGAGGGAACCCTGGACCACCTCACGCTGGCGGCGCCGGCCACCGGCGACGAGGCCCCGCTCGCACCTGGCGAGGTGCGTCTCGCCGTGCGGGCGTCCGGTATGAACTTCCGCGACGCCCTCATCGCCCTCGGCATGTACCCGGGCGAGGGGGCCCACCTCGGCAGCGAGGCCGCGGGTGTGGTGCTCCAGGTGGGTCCCGGCGTCGACGAGTTCGTGCCGGGCGACCGGGTGATGGGCCTCGTCCCGCACTCCATGGCCTCCGAGGCGGTCACCGACCACCGGATGCTCGTCCGGGTGCCGGCCGGGTGGTCCTTCGTCGAGGCGGCCGCCGTGCCGGTCGTCTTCCTGACCGCCTACTACGGCCTGAGCGACCTGGCCCGACTCGCCGCGGGCGAGAAGGTGCTGGTGCACGCCGCGGCGGGCGGCGTGGGCATGGCCGCGGTGCAGCTGGCCCGGCACTGGGGTGCGGAGGTCTTCGCCACCGCCAGTCAGGGCAAGTGGGGCGCGCTGCGCGAGACGGGGCTCGACGACGCCCACATCGCCTCCTCCCGCACCTGCGACTTCGAGGAGCTGTTCCTGACGGCCACCGGCGGTCAGGGTGTCGATGTCGTGCTCAACTCCCTGGCCCGGGAGTTCGTGGACGCGTCGCTGCGGCTGCTGCCGGGAGGCGGCCGTTTCGTGGACATGGGCAAGACGGACGTCCGGGACCCCGAGGCGGTCGCCGAGGCCCATCCGGGGGTCGCGTACCGGAACTTCGACCTGTTCGAGGCGGGGCCCGACCGGATCCGGGAGATCCTGACCGAGCTGCTGGGCCTCTTCGAGGCGGGGGTGCTCCGGCCGCTGCCCGTCACGGCCTGGGACATCCGGCAGGCTCCCGAGGCGTTCCGCTTCCTCAGCCAGGCGCGTCACGTCGGCAAGATGGTGCTGACCGTGCCGCGCGCGCTGGACCCCGAGGGGACCGTGCTGATCACCGGCGGCACCGGCACCCTGGGCAGCCTCCTCGCCCACCACCTGGTCGGCCAGGGGCACACCCGGCTGCTCCTGGTCAGCCGCAGCGGCCTCCGGGCCGAGGGCGCCGAGCAGCTGCGCGAGGAGCTGACCGGCCTCGGCGCCGACGTCACCGTCGCCGCCTGCGACACGGCCGACGCCGATCAGCTCGCCGCCCTCCTGGCCGAGGTCCCCGACGAGCACCCCCTCACCGCCGTCGTCCACACGGCGGGCGCCCTGGCCGACGCCACGGTGGAGAAGATCACCCTGGACAGCCTGGACACCGTCCTGACGCCGAAGGCCGACGCCGCCTGGAACCTGCACGTCCAGACCCGGCACCTCGACCTCGCCGCCTTCGTGCTCTACTCGTCCGCGGCCGGCTCGCTGGGGAGCCCGGGGCAGGCGAACTACGCGGCCGCCAACACCTTCCTGGACGCCCTGGCCCACCACCGGCAGGCACTCGGGCTGCCCGCCACCTCCATGGCGTGGGGTTTCTGGGAGCAGACGAGCAGTCTGACCGGGCACCTCAACACGACCGACCTCAGCCGCATCAACCGCAACGGCATCGCGCCCATGACCAGCGCCGAGGGGCTGGCCCTGTTCGACCGGGCCCTGGCGGCCGGCAACGCCGCCCTGGTCACCGCGCATTTCAACCTCGCCGCCGTACGGGACGCCGCCGCCGAGCTGCCGCCCTTCTTCCGGAACTTCGTGAAGGGCGGACGCCGGGCGCTCGCCGCGACCTCGGTCGACGGCGGGGGGCGCAACGGCCTGACCGAGCGGCTCGCTCCGATGAGCGACCGCCAGCGCGACCAGCTGCTGGTCAACCTGATCCGCGACCAGCTCGCCGCCACGCTCGGCCGCATCGACCCGTCCACGATCGAGACGGACAGCGCCTTCAAGGAGCTGGGCATCGACTCGCTGACCGGCGTGGAGCTGCGCAACAAGCTGAGCGCCGACACGGGCATCCGGCTGCCGGCGACCCTGGTCTTCGACCACCCGACCCCGATGGCGCTGGCCCGGTACCTGCGCGAGCAGCTCGCGCCCGGCCTGCCGGAGGCCGAGCCGCCGGTGCTCTCCGAGCTGGCGGGCCTGGAGTCGGCCCTGGCGGGGCTGACCGAGGAGCCCGACGAGCAGACCCACGCCCGGGTCGCCCAGCGGCTGGAGGCGGTCGTGGCGAAGTGGAAGCGGCTGCGGACGGCCGCGGCCGAGCCGGAGCAGGACGTGGCCCGGCGGATGGAGTCGGCGTCGGCCAGCGAGATCCTGGACTTCATCAACAAGGAGCTCCGCGTCCAGCCCTGACGGGCGGACCCGGGAACGACGGCGAAGGGCCCCGGTCAAGGAG
>NZ_JBHVER010000298.1:0-7091 GCF_042802195.1 Kitasatospora sp. NPDC057500
GGAGCTCGCCGGCCCGCCGGGCGGCCTCCAGTTCGGCGCGGAACCGGTCGGCCCACATCTCGTACGGACTGAGGTCGCGCAGTCCCAACTGCCCCTGCTCGACGGCGAGGGTCACGCCGGCGCGCAGCAGCACGTTCCCCCGCAGCTCGTCGGCCAGGTAGAGGCTGGTCCGGATGAGCTGGTGCAGTCCCTCCGGCCGCTGCGGCAGGTCGAGGTCGGAGGTCTGCTCGTCGATGACCGCCCTGGCGAGGTCCTCCTTCGACTTGAAGTGGAAGTACATCGCCCCCTGGGTGGTCCCGGCCCGGTTGATGATCTTGCTGACGCTGGACCCGCTGAAGCCGTACTCGTCGAAGACCTGCGCGGCGGCCCGCAGGATGGACTCGCGGGTGCGCACGGCTCGTTCCTGCATGGCCCTTGCCACGAGTGGCTCCAAACACCTCGGCAAACAAAGAGGACGACCTCTATGTTATTCGCCGCCAGGATGCCCTCGGACGGGCCGAAACCGGAGCCTCCGCCGCCGTACCCTGGACTCCCGCGTCGGACACCAGGGGGACGGACCGCGCATGGAACTCGGACAGCTCCGCACCTTCGAGGCGGTGGTCGTCCACCGCACCGTCACCGGCGCCGCGATCGCCCTCGGCCTCGCGCCCGCCTCGGTCGCCGAGCAACTCCGCACCCTGGAGGGCTCGCTCGGCACCGCCCTGTTCGAGCGCTCGCCCCGTGGTATGACCCCGACCCGGGCCGGCCACCGTCTGCTGCCCTGGGCCCGCCGCCTGCTGGACCAGGCCGAACAGGCCCGCCGCGAGGTCGCCGACGTCCGGCCGGTCCTGCGGCTCGGCGCCCTGGGCGCGGTCGCCGCCACCCACGTGCCCGGGGTGCTCGCCAGGCTCGCCGAACGCTGTCCGGGCCTCGACGTCGCCCTGCACACCGACCCGGCCCGGGACCGCCTGCTGCACGGCGTCGCCGCCGGGAGCCTGGACGCCGTGCTCCTCCTGGACGCCCCCGGCCCGCTCGGCGCACTCGGCTTCGCCCTGCCGCCGGTCCAGTTGGCCCACCTCGACCTGGAGGACGTCCCGCTCGCCCTCGTCGCCGCCCCCGGCTCACCGCCCTCGGGTCAGCGGCTGCTGGTGAACGGCCCCGGCTGCTCCTTCCGCCTCGCCGGGGACCGGCTCTTCGGCCCCGGCACGGAACGCCTCCGCACCGGCGACATCGCCACCACCCGCGCCTGCGCCGAACGGGGCCTCGGCATGGCCCTGCTCCCCGAGTCCGCCGTCCGCGCCCACCTCGCCACCGGCACCCTCCACCCCCTCGCCGCCCCCGCCGCGGCCCCGCTCCGCCTCCGCCTGATCTGGCGCGCCGACCACTCGTCCGCCCCGGCCCTCCGCGAAACCCTCCGCGAAACCCTCCACGCCGCCTTTCACGCCGCCGCCGGCCCCCGCTGAGTACGGCTCACCGCTCCCAGAGCCGCTCCAGGTGCGCGTGCAGCACCTCCCCGGCCTGCCGCTCCGTCAGCCGCCCGACCAGCACGTGCGCGGTCAGCCCGTCCACCAGCGCCAGCAGCGTCCGCACCTCGACCGCCCGCGCCCCGTCGTCGGCCCCGTCGTCGGTGCCCGCCTCGGCCAGCAGCCCGAGGAACAGCGCCTCCGACGCCGCGTACGCCGCCCGCAGCGGCCCGGCCAGCGCCTCGCTCACCGCCGCCTGCGCCACGAAGGCCAGCCAGACCCGTGCCTCGGACCGGTGGTCGGCCCGCAGCAGCGCCAACTCCTCGGCCGCGTAGCCGACCGCGCTCGCCGCCGACTGCGCCGGGCTGCCGCCCAACCGCTCCCGTACCCGCCGCTCGATCCGCCCGCCGACGTGCCGGAGCGTGAAGACCAGCATCTCCTCCTTGGTGCGGAAGCACCGCTGGACGGCCCCCATCGAGAGCCCCGCCCGTTCGGCGACGTCCCGCACCGTGACGCCCTCCAGCCCGCTCTCGTCGGCGAGCCGGCAGACCGCCCCGGCGATCACCCGTCGCCGCTCGTCGAGGTCCACCTGCCTGGGCACGTCCGGCCTCCTCCATATTCCGATGCACCTGTATCGCTTCCTACACTACGCTTCCGATACGAGCGCATCACTACGTGTCCCGCGTCCTCCCCCTGGAGTCCTCCGTGCCGAACACCGCACCCGCACACCTCCCCTGGGCCCGTACCGCCACCGCCCAGGCCCACGCCGTCCGCACCGGCGAGATCTCCGCCACCGACCTCATCGAGGCCCACCTGGCCCGGATCGCCGAGGTGAACCCCGAGGTCAACGCGATCACCCAGCTCCTCGCCGACCGCGCCCGCGCCCGGGCCGCCGCCACCGACCGCCGCCGCGCCGCCGGCGAACCGCTCGGCCCGCTGGCCGGGGTGCCGTTCACGGTGAAGGAGACCACCCCGATCGAGGGCGTCCCGACCACCTTCGGCGTTCCGCGCTTCCGCGACCTGGTCGCCCCGGCCGACGCGCCCCCGGTCGCCCGCCTGCGCGCCGCCGGCGGGATCCCGATCGGGCACAGCAACATCCCCACCCTGGTGCTGGCCGGGATGCACACCCGCAGCGAGCTCTTCGGCGACACCGTCAACCCCTGGGACCCGTCGGTCACCCCGGGCGGCAGCAGCGGCGGCGACGCGGTCGCCGTCGCCACCGGCATGGCCGCCCTCGGCCTCGGGAACGACTCGGGCGGGTCCCTCCGCGTCCCGGCCGCCTTCTGCGGCGTGGCCGCCCTCAAACCGAGCTACGGCAGGTTCCCCGCCGACCACCGCGTCCTCGGCCCCGCCGACCCCGGCCCGGCCTCCCAACTCCTGGTGACCGACGGCCCGCTGGCCCGCAGCGTCGCCGACCTCCGGCTCGCCTTCGAACTCCTCGCCGGCACCGACCCGCGCGACCCGCGCGCCGTCCCGGCCCCCCTGGACGGCGAACCGCTGCCCACCCCCGTCAAGGTCGCCGTGGTCGCAGACCCCGGCGGCCACGGCGTCCACCCCACCGCCCGGGCCGCCGTCGCCACCGCCGCCGACGTCCTCGCCGACGCCGGCTACGACGTCCGCGAAGTCCCCGACGTCCCCCTCCTCGACGAAACCCTCGCCGCCTACGACCTCCTCACCGTCACCGAGTTCGCCCCCGACTGGCCGTCCGTCCGCCCCCTCCTCGGCCCCGGCGGCGACCGCTACCTCTCACCCGTCATGGCGCGCACCCGGCCCGCCTCCTCCGCCGAGTTCATGACCCTGATGGGCACCTGCCTCGCCATCCGCCGAGCCTGGGCCGAATTCCTCGACGACTTCCCCCTCCTCCTCGCCCCCGTCTACACCGACCCCATCCCCACCCCCAGCCTCGAATCCCGCGACCCCGCCTCCCGCGACCGCGTCGCCACCGCGATGAACCTCTGCACCGCCACCAGCCTCGCCGCCCTCCCCGCCCTCACCCTCCCCACCGGCCTCACCCCCCACCACCCCCACCACCCCACCGCCGTCCAACTCATCACCCGCCCCTACCGCGAAGACCTCGCCCTCCAAGCCGCCCAAACCCTCGAATCCCACCTCCCCCCACTCGCCCCCGTCACCCCCCGCCGGTGACCGCGCCGGCATTCGAACCGGCTTGTCCGGGCTCGGTTCCGTGTTCCGCTGCATCGGTGCGTGGGCATGCTCATTCCGGGCGGGTGGGGGACCGGGGGAGAGGGCCGTATGGCGGAGTTGGTGGTCAAGCCGTGGCGGGTGCCGGGGAAGGAGCGGCTCTACGTCAACAGGGCCGGGGTGCGGGACGGTTCGGTTGCGTGGATGGACTGCAGGACCGGGGTCGTCACGGTCAACGTCCCTGAGTTGGAGGCTCTCGCGCTGGCCAAGGTCGAGGAGTGGTGCCGCTCCTCGGGGCAGCAGGTGCCGCCGCGCACGGTCCTGCGCAGGGGCGAATCGCGGCGGCCCGCGGTTCCGTTGCTTCCGCCGATGGGGGAGGGGGACGACCTCGCGCGCAATCGGCCGGGGGCCGGGTTGGAGAGCCTGGTGCGTCAGGGGGAGGAGCGGTACAGCCTTCTCGTGCGTCTGGCCGCGAAGGTCTCCCGTCAGCGCCTCGGCGATTCGAGCACGCTGCGCGGCCTGGAGGGCGAACGGATCGTCGGGGCTCGGCTGGAGCCGTTGAAGGCCGCCGGCTGGAAGGTGCTCCATGGTGTACCGCTGCCTTCCGGGGCCGACATCGACCACGTGGTGATCGGGCCGCCGGGGGTCTTCACGATCAACTCGAAGCATCACCCCGGCGCCACGGTGTGGGTCGGCGACAGGGTCGTGAAGGTCAACCGGAACGGCTTTCCGTACCTGGAGAACTCCGAGTTCGAGGCGAGCCGCACAGCCGGACTGCTGTCGGAGTGGTGCGGCTTCGACGTCCCGGTGCGCCCTGTCATCGCCGTCGTGGGCGCTCGGAGGATCACCCACGGGGCCAAGCCTGGGGTGGCGGTCATCGACGGGGACCGGATCGCCTCCATCCTGAGGGGCGGGCCCGTAGTGCTGTCCCCGGGCCGGGTCGATCTGATCTTCACCGTCGCCCGCCACCGGCACGTCTGGAGCCAGGTGGGCAAACGCGTTCGGAAGAACGGTCGGCGGTCCTGACCCTGAGGCTCGATCAACACCGGGCGGCCACGCACAACGCCAGAGGGCCCACCGGATTTCTCCGATAGGCCCTCTGGACTGGGTCGGGGTGGCGGGATTTGAACCCACGGCCTCTTCGTCCCGAACGAAGCGCGCTACCAAGCTGCGCCACACCCCGGTCCTTCTGTTTGCCGCTCCGTCTCCTTCGCGACGAGTAGAACTCTACCGGACGCTCGCCGAGAGACGAAATCCGGTTTCTCGGCGAGCGGGGCGGGCGGGTCAGCGCGTGGTCGGGGTGAGGGTGAGGAGGGTGGCTTCGGGGGGGCAGGCGAAGCGGACGGGGGTGTAGCGGTTGGTGCCGCAGCCGGCCGAGACGTGGAGGTAGGAGCGGCTGCCGCCGGCCTGGTGGGTGGAGAGGCCCTTGACCCGCTTGGCGTCGAGGTCGCAGTTGGTGACCAGGGCGCCGTAGAAGGGGACGCAGAGCTGGCCGCCGTGGGTGTGGCCGGCGAGGATCAGCGGGTAGCGGTCGGCGGCGAAGGCGTCGAGGACGCGGAGGTAGGGGGCGTGCACGACGGCGAGGGAGAGGTCGGCGTCGGCGGAGGGGCCGCCGGCGACCTCGCTGTAGCGGTCGCGGCGGATGTGCGGGTCGTCCAGGCCGGTGAACTCCAGGTCGAGGCCGGCGACGGTGAGGCGGCCCCGGGTGTTGGTGAGGTCCAGCCAGCCGGTCGCGTCGAAGCCGTCGCGCAGCTTCTCCCACGGGTTGTGGACGGCGCCGGAGATGCCGCGCGCGGCGGTCCCGTCGGGGTTGTTCATGCCGTGGACGCCGCTGCGCATGGCCTTGAGGTAGCGGGCCGGGTTCCTGCGGGCGGGGCCGTAGTAGTCGTTGGACCCGAAGACGTAGACGCCGGGGAACTCCATCAGCGGTCCGAGCGCGTCCAGGACGGCCGGGACGCCGAGCGGGTCGGAGAGGTTGTCGCCGGTGTTGACCACCAGGTCGGGGCGCAGGCCGGCGAGGCTCTGCAGCCAGCGCTGCTTCCTCCCCTGGTTGCTCACCATGTGGATGTCGGAGACCTGCAGTACCCGGATGGGGCGGGCGCCTCGGGGGAGGACCGGGACCTCGACCCGTCGGAGGCGGAAGGAACGGACCTCGTACCCAGCGGAGTAGGCGAGGCAGGCGGCGCCGGTGGCGGCGATTCCGAGGGGAACGGAGTACAGCGGTCGCATCGGTCCATGCTCTCAGACGGCGGATCAGCAGGTGAACTGCCGGTGGGCGCAGGGTTGCCCGCCCGGGGAGGCGCGCACCGGGTCACTCGTCCTGCTGCTCGCGCCGGGCGCGCAGGGCGCGGACCTTGTGGCGGTTGCCGCACCGCTCCATCGAGCACCAGCGCCGCCGTCCGGGCCGCGAGGTGTCGACGAAGAGCAGGCGGCAGTCGTCGGCGCCGCACTCGCGGACGCGGTCCGCGTACGGGCCGGTGAACAGGGCGATGGCGTCGCGGGCGACGGTGGAGGCGAGCTGGTCGCCGTCGCCGGGCAGCGGCGCCGCCGCGGTGCCGTCCGGGGCGATCTGCGGGGCGAGCGGGGGACCGGCGGCGGCACGGTTGAGCACGGCGTAGTCCGCCGGGTCCCCGGCGCCCGTGCCGTGGGCGGCGCGGGCCGCGGTGAGCCGCCAGAGGGCGTCCCGCAGGGCGCGGGCGGCGGTGAGCTGGTCGTCGGTGATCCGGACGGCGCCGGGCGGCAGGCCGAGCCGGGACCGGCCGGCCCAGTCGGCCAGGTCGGCGGGGCGGTGCAGCACCTCGTACCGGGCGTAGCGGCCGGGGCCGCCGGTGGGCAGCAGTTCCAGGCAGAGCGTGCCGGGGTCGAAGTGGAACCGCGCCCCGCCGGGGGTGTGCAGGACCAGGCCGGGGGCTCGCTCATCGGTCATGTAACCACTTTAAATGGGGAGGGGGAGGGCGGGGAGGGCGCGGGTTAATGGCGGGCGGCGGAACCTCGCGGATGGGAGACTCGGGGCCATGACCACGCTCAAGGAGCAGCTGCAGGAGGACCTCACGGCTGCCATCAGGGACCGGGACGAGCTGCGCTCGTCCACCATCCGGCTCACGCTGGCCGCCGTCACCAGCGAGGAGGTGGCGGGCAAGACGAAGCGCGAGCTGTCCGACGCCGACGTGCTGAAGGTCATCGGCCGGGAGGCGAAGAAGCGCCGGGAGGCCGCCGAGGCGTTCGGCACCGCCGGACGGGCCGAGCAGGCCGCGCGGGAGCTGGCCGAGGGCGAGGTGCTGGCCGGGTACCTGCCCAAGCAGCTGTCCGACGAGGAGCTGGCGGCGATCGTGGCCGCCGCCGTCGCGGAGAGCGGGGCGAGCGGGCCGCAGGGCATGGGCGCCGTGATGAAGCTGGTGCGGCCGAAGGTCGAGGGCCTGGCCGAGGGCGGCCGGGTGGCCGCCGCGGTGAAGGCCGCTCTCGCCGGCTGAGCGGGCGGGAGACCACGCAAGAGGGGCGCCCCCGAGC
>NZ_JBHVER010000299.1:0-6983 GCF_042802195.1 Kitasatospora sp. NPDC057500
CCCGCAGGCTCACCGCGCGGGGGCGAGCGGCGGCCGGCGGCCGGTTCGGCCCGGGTGCCGCCCGACCTGACCCGTCGTCATCGTCGCACCGGGCGTTCGAGTCGGAACCATCTCGATCCGGCCATCGGAGCATCCGCGCACACCTGTGAAGCGCCCGCTTCCGGTGGCGGGCGGCGGGGGAATCCGTGCAGCTCACCGGGTTGGCTGTTCGTAGGATGGGCGCAGCTCCTCCGGGAGGGAACTCGTGTCGGAGGGGTCGGAGGGGACATGCCGCAACACGCGAAGCACCAGCTGCTCGGGCGGAACCGGGAGCTGGAGGCGCTGGAGCGCCTGCTGCGCGAGGTGCGTGGTGGGCGTAGCCGGGTGCTGGTCCTGCGGGGTGAGGCGGGGGTCGGGAAGTCGGCGCTGCTCGACCACCTGGCCGGGCGCGCGGCGCCGTTGCAGACCGTGCGGGCGGCCGGTGTGGAGGCCGAGTCCGACTTCGCCTACTCGGCCCTGCAGCGCCTGTGCGCCCCGCTGCTGCCGCACCTCGACCGGCTGCCGCCCGTGCAGCAGGACGCGCTGCGCGTCGCGTTCGGCCTGAGCGCGGGGAATCCGCCCGAGATGCTGCTGGTCGGGATGGCGGTCCTCGGTCTGTTCGCCGAGGCCGCGGCCGAGTCCCCACTGGTGTGCCTGGTCGACGACGCGCAGTGGCTGGACCTGATGTCCCAGCGGATCCTGACGTTCGTCGGGCGCCGGCTGGACGCGGAATCGGTGGCGCTGGTGTTCGCGGAGCGGGTCGCCGACGGGCAGCCGGAGGAGGGGTTCGCCGGTCTGCCGGACCTTCCGCTGCGGGGGCTGGCCGACGACGACGCCCGGTCGCTGCTCGACAGCGTGCTGCCGGGGCCGGTCGACGCCCGGGTGCGGGACCGGATCGTCGCCGAGACCGGCGGGAACCCGCTCGCCCTGCTGGAGCTGCCCCGGGGGCTGTCACCGGCGGAGCTGGCGTTCGGCTTCGGAGGGCCCGGCGCGGGACCGGTGGCCACCAGGGTGGAGGAGGGCTTCCGCCGGCGCGTCGAGGCACTGCCGGCCGACACGCGCGCCCTGCTGCTGGTCGCGGCGGTCGAACCGGTCGGCGACGGGCCGCTGCTGTGGCACGCGCTGCGCCTGCTGGGCATCGGCTTCGAGGCCGCGGCACCGGCCGAGACCGCGAACCTGATCACGCTGGGCGCCCCGGTGCGGTTCCGGCACCCGCTGGTGCGGTCGGCCGTCTGGCGCGGCGCGGACGCCGCCGCAGTGCGTGCCGCGCACCGGGCGCTGGCCGAGGCGACCGACGCCGGGCGCGACCCCGACCGGCGGGCCTGGCACCTGGCCCACGCCGCGGTCGGCCCGGACGAGCAGGTCGCCGCCACGCTGGAGCGCTCCGCCGACCGGGCGCTGGCGCGCGGCGGCCGGGCGGCCGCCGCCTCCTTCCTGGAACGGGCCGCCGCGCTGACGCCCAGCCCGGAGGAGCGGGCACGGCGCGCCCTGGCGGCCGCGGGGGCGTACGTCGCGGCGGGCGTACCGGCCCGGGTGCCCGACCTGCTCGCCGCCGCCGAACTCGGGCCGCTGGACCCGCTGCAACAGGCCAACGCCAGCCGCCTGCGGGCCAAGGCCTCGTCGATGACCGGTCCGGGGCTGGGCGCGGTGCGGCCGCTGCTCGACGCGGCGGGCCGGCTCAGGGACCTCGATCCGGCCGCCGCCCGGGAGACCTACCTCGCGGCGTTCGGCGCGGCCATCTGGGCCGGCCGGCACGACGAAGGCGGCCGGCGGCGGGTCGCCGAGGCGGCGCGCGACCTGCCGCCGGGCGACGAGACGGCGGGAGTCTTCCTCCGTGCCCTGGTCACCTGGACCACGGACGGCCCGGTCGCCGCCTTCCCGCTGCTGGCGCGGGCGGTGCGCTCCCTCACCGACGACGGGGACCTGGCCGTGCTGTGGCCGGCTGCCAACGCCGCCGTGGAGCTGGGCGATCTCGGCGCCTGGCTGGAGATCACCGAGCGGGCGGTCCGCTTCGCCCGGACGACGGGCGCGCTGTCGGTCCTCTCGACGGCGCTGCCCTACCGGGCGGCCTCACTCGGCTACGCGGGGCGCTTCGCCGAGGCCGAGGACCTGCTGGCCGAGGCCGCGGCCGTCGAGGAGGCCGCGGGTGTGGCGACGCGCATGGTCTCGACCGTCCTGATCAGCGCGTACCGGGGGCGGGAGCGTCCGGCCCTGGACCTGATCGAGGCGATGGAGCGGGACGGCGAGCAGCGGGGCCTCGGTCGGCTCACCGGCATGGCGGCGTGCGCGCGGGCCGTCCTCAACAACGGCCTGGGCAACTATCCGCTCGCCATGGAGGCGGCGCTCGGGGGAGGGGAGTACCACGACCTGGTCGTCCACAACTGGACGTGCAGCGAGCTGGTCGAGGCCGCGACCCGGGTCGGCGACCGGGCGGTGGCGGCGCGGGCGCGCGAGCGGCTGGCCGACTGGGGCCGGGCCGGCACGCCCTGGGCGCTCGGCGCGCTGGCGGTCGCCGACGCCCTGACCGGGGCGCCCGAGCGGGCCGAGGACCACTACCGGGAGGCCGTCGACCACTTCGGCCGGGGCCCGCTCGGCGTCTTCGAGACCCGGGCCAGGCTGCTGCTCGGCGAGTGGCTGCGCCGCCAGAACCGGCGGGCCCAGGCCCGCACCGAGCTGCGCGCGGCGTACGAGGCGGCCGCGGCGATGGGCATGGAGGCGTTCGCCGAGCGGGCCCGGCGGGAGCTGCTGGCCACCGGTGAGACCGTCCGCAGGCGGACCGTCGGCGCGCCGGTCCTCACCCCGCAGGAGGCGCAGATCGCCCGGCTCGCGGCCACCGGGCACCCGAACGCGGAGATCGGCGCGCAGCTGTTCCTCAGCCCGCGCACGGTGGAGTGGCATCTGCGCAAGGTCTTCGCCAAGTTGGGGATCTCCTCGCGTCGCGACATCGTCGGAGCGCTCCCCGACCGATGAGCCCGGGGCCGCCGGGGTCATCCGCGCCCGGGGGCCGCACCGGCGCACCGTACGGTGACGGTCACCTTCGTCTGCAGTCATCCGACTGTTCCCGGCGCGCCACCGCCTGGCGATCCTCGATGGAGCGCCGCCGCGCCGGCGGTTCGTCGTGTGCAACCGGAAGGTCCGACCGTGAAGCAAACCCCCGTCGTCCTCATCCACGGTGCGTGGTTCCACCTGTCCTCCTGGGCGGGCTGGGCCGAACGGTTCACCGCGCACGGCTACGCGGTCTCCGTCCCGGCCTGGCCGGGCGAGGCCGACACCGCCGACCTGGTCCGCCGCGATCCCGGCCCGCTGCGCGACCTCGGGCTCGCCGAACTCACCGCGCACTACGAGCGGATCGTGCGTTCCTTCGACCGGCCGCCGGTCCTCGTCGGGCACTCGGCCGGCGGCCTCGTCGCCCAGCACCTCCTCGGCGCCGGCCACGCCCGGGCGGCGGTCGCCATCGCACCGCTGCCGGCCGGCGGTGTGCCGCTGGACGACCGGGACCGGCCCCGGCCCTGGCCCCGTCCCCGGCTCTGGTCGCCGCTGCCGGCCGGCTCGATCCGGTACCCGTCCTGCGAGCCGCTGCCCCGGACCCGGTTCCGGCACGTCGTCGCCAACGCGGTCGGTGAGGCGGAGTCCGCGAGGCTCTTCGACCGGTACGCCGTCCCGGCGCCGTTCCGGCTGCTCGCGGACCTCGGCCTCGACGGCACCGGGTCGGCCGGCACCGGGTCGGGTGGTAGCGGGTCGACCGGCACCGGGTCGGGCGGCACCGTGGTGGACACGGCCAACTCGGCGCGCGGGCCGCTCCTGCTGGTGTCCGGTCAGGAGGACCGGATGGTCCCGGACGCCGTGACCCGCGCGGTCTACAAGCTCTACGGCGACTCCTCCGCCGTGACCGGCCTGAAGCAGTTCGTCGACCGGGGGCACTCCCTGGTGTTCGACAGCGGCTGGCGCTCGGTCGCCGACCACGTCCTCGCCTGGCTGGCCGCCAACGGCGTCGAGGCCGTGGGCGCGGCACGGGACTGAGCGTTGCGCATCAGGCCTGCGCCCGCGACACCTCCTCGGCGCGGTTCAGCGCGTCGCGCAGCGCCGCCCGGGCCGTGATGCCCAGCTTGGGGAAGACCCGGTAGAGGTGCGAGCTGACGGTGCGCGGCGACAGGTGCATCCGCTCGCCGATCTCCTTGTTGGTCAGGCCGCCGGCGGCCAGATCGGCGACGCGGCGCTCCTGCCAGGTCAGCGAGGCCAGGCTCAGCGCCGAGGCGCGGGGCGGGGCGCCGGCGGCGCGCAGTTCGGCCCGTGCCCGCTCCCTCCAGCCGGCGGCTCCCAGCCGTTCGAACGCCTCGGCCGCCGGGACCAGGTGCTGCCGCGCCGCCGCTGGGCCCCGGACGTGGCGCACCCGGACGCCGTGCGCCAGCCGGATCCGGGCGAGCTCGAACGGGAACCGGGCGGCGTCCGGCTGGGCTTCGGCCCGGGCGAACATCTCGGCGGCCTCCCGCTCGCTCCCGGCGGTCATCGCCAGCGCGCCGTAGGTGATCAGTCCGAGGCGCGGTGACACGTCCGGCAGGCCGGCGTCGCGGGCGGCGAGGGCGTGCGCCCGGGCCTGCTCGACGCGTCCGGTGTGCCGGGCGGCCTCGACCAGGTCGAGCAGGGTGCGGGAGGCCTGGTACGCGTAGGGCCGGAACGTGCCCGGCCGGGTGATGCCGATGGCGTAGAGGTACGCGGCCTCGTAGTCGCCGGCGCCCAGGGCGGCGGTGGCGCCGGCGGAGTCGGCGACCTGGGTCAGGAACCCCAGTCCGCGCGGCCGGGCCCAGGCGTCCACCTCGGCCTGGAGGTCCCGTGCCCGCCCGAAATCCCCTCGCAGCGCCGCGAGTTGGGCCAGGTATGCGCGGCTCTGGGCGGCGAACAGATGGTGGCCGTGCTCGGCGGCCAGGTCCAGGCCGCGCCGACCGGTGTCCTCGGCCTCGGCCCATTCGCCGACCGCCATCCGGTCGAGCACGATCTGGTGCAGCATCACCATGCCGGTGGCCACGGCCCCGGTCTCCAGCTCACGGTCCACCACGCGCTGCAGGTGCGGCCGGTAGTGGCCCAGGATGTCGAGGTGGTACGCGGACGCGCCCAACCGCGTGACGTGCCAGGGCTCCAGGCCCGGCAGGTTCGCGGCGGCGTCCCGCACCGGCCCGGCCCAGTCGGCTCCGTGCCTGGTCACATCGCTCCAGGTGCCGCTGTAGAGGCGCGAGCGTTCGGTGACGAGATCGCCCAGGGAGGCGAGGAGTTCGTGCGTCCGCTCCCAGGCCGCGCGGTCCCCGGCGTACTGGCTGATCGCCAGGAGGAGGTTCACCAGCCGGGTGAGGACGTCCTCCCGCTCGGTCCCGCCGGCGGTGGGCCGGGCGGTTCCGTCGTCCCGCAGCCGCTCGATCGCGGCCGAGACCTGCCGATGGGTGGAGCGGACGTCCCCGTCCTGGTAGAGCGCCTGGTAGGAGGCCGCCAGCACCGCGGCCGGCGACTCCGTCGAGCCGGACGCGAGGTCCGCGCGGACCAGCCGGTGCGCCTGGCCCAGACGGGCGGCGTGACCGGCGACGAAGGCCGCGTCCGACAGCCGCCGCGACCGGTGGGTGCGGTTCTCGCTGAGCTCGGCGGCCCGGGTGAGCCAGGCCACCGCCGCCAGCGCGCCGCCGCGCCGGGTCGCCGACCCTGCCGCGGCCTCCAGGACGTCGGCGACCTCCTCGTCGGGGTCGACCGTCGCCGCCGCCAGGTGCGTCGCCCGGCGTTCGAGGTTCTCCCGGTGGACGCGGGCCAGTGCCAGATGCGCGGCGCGGCGCTGGTTGGGCGTGGCCATCCGTACGACGGCGGAACGCACCAGCGGGTGGCGGAAGACGAACTCGCCGGTGGCCGCCACCTCCAGCAGCCCGGCGGCCACCGCCGGGTCGGCGTCGCGCATGGCGTAGCGGGTGCCGGGGACGGCGTCGGCATCGCTCGCGGTCCCGGCGCCGTCGAGCGCGCCCATGAGCAGTTCGGCCCGCAGCCGCTCGTCGAGGTCGGCGATGCGGGCGCCGAACAACCGCTGAAGCCGCCGGGGCAGCGGTACGCCGTGCCGGCCGAGGAGGCCGCCGAGGTCGTCGGCCGGGAGGCCGTCGGGCCGCCCGGCGAAGTGGGCGGGCAACTCCAGCAGGGCCAGCGGGTTGCCCTGCGCCTGCTCCAGAACGATGCGGCGGGTCCGCCGGTCGAGGTCCGGGTGGCGCCGGTCCAGCAGGCGGGCCGCGTCCTCGTCGGTGAGGGCGGCGACCGGAAGTTCGGGCAGCGTGGCGGTGTCGAAGCGCGAGGCGAGGTCGGTGCGGACCGCGACCAGCAGCTTCACCGGCCCGCCGCTCAGGCGTCGGCCCACGAAGCCGCAGACGTCCGCACTGGAATCGTCCAGCCACTGCCCGTCGTCGAGGACCAGCAGCAGCGGCCGCTGCGCGTGGGCGGGGAGCGACAGCAGGTTCAGGACGGCGATGCCGAGCGCCATGACCGACGGCGGATCGCCCTGCGCCCCGCCGAACACGGCGTCGAACACCGCCCTGGTCCCGTCGTCCAGCCCTGCGACATCGGCGAGCAGCGGATGGAGGACCTGGTGCAGTCCGGCGTAGGGCAGGTCGGACTCCGCCTCGACGCCGGAGGCCCGGACGACCGCGTGTCCCTCCCGCTCCGCCAGCGCGGCGGCGTGGCGGAGCAGCGAACTCTTGCCGACCCCGGTCTCCCCGCGCAGGACCAGCGCCCGGCCGGTGGCGGACCGTACGAACGCCGCCAGCCGCGCCTGCTCGTCCGCGCGGCCCACCATCGTCGTGCCGATGAATCCCATGCCCGCTCTTCCCTCCCGACGTCGCGCACACCGGTGCGCGTCCACCGGTCACGATCCCGGGATCACGGGCCCGTCGAGCCGGTACCGGACCCTGGCCGGTACCCGGGCCCGGGGGTGGCCAGGGTCCGGTACC
>NZ_JBHVER010000300.1:0-6944 GCF_042802195.1 Kitasatospora sp. NPDC057500
CGCGTAGGCTGATTCCGGCCTTCGCGACCGGGGCGCCGGTCCGCCGGTGGGCGTCGGACGGGCGTGCAGCCATGCGGCGAACCGGGTGCGGTCGGCGTGGCTGCTGGGGTCCACCGGCGCGCCACCGGGCGAGTCCGGCGGCGGCGCCGCTCCGGATGTCGGCATGCAGCGGGCTGCGGTCGCCGGAGCCGACGTGAGTCGTTCCCCGCGCGGGACCTCGGCAGGCCGACCGGCGGCTTCTAGGGAGCGGTGTGCCCGGGTGCCCGGCGGCGGGCGGAGGATCCGCGCTCGTCACGGCCGGAGGCCGTCCGGGTGTCGCCGCCCGGTCGGGCGGGGCGGCCGCGCCGGCCGCGGGCACCGGGAGCGTTGCGGCGCGGGCGCTCGAAGGCGGGTTCGGCGATCACGACGGGAACGCCGGTGGGTACGCGGGCACCGGTGATGCGGGCGAGGTCCTCACCGCCCGCGAGGACCTCGGTGGTGACGGGGACGATGCCGGCCGAGGTCATCAAGCGGGCCGCCGCGCGGCGCTGGCTGGGCAGCACCAGCGTGACGACGGTTCCGGACGCGCCGGCGCGGGCCGTGCGCCCGCCGCGGTGCAGGTAGTCCTTGTGGTCGGTCGGCGGGTCGACGTTGACGACCAGGTCGAGGCCGTCGACGTGGATGCCGCGGGCGGCGACGTTGGTGGCGATCAGCGCGGTCACCCCGCCGGTGCGGAACTGCTCCAGGGTGCGGGTGCGCTCCGGCTGGGACTTGCCCCCGTGCAGGGCCGCGGCCTTGACCCCCTTCGCGAGGAGATCGCCGACCAGGCGGTCCGCTCCGTCCTTGGTGTCGATGAACATGATCACCCGGCCGTCGCGGGCGGCGATGTGGGCGATCGTCGCCTTCTTGTCGACGTTGTGCACCTGCAGCACGTGGTGCTCCATGGTGCTGACCGCCGCCGCGGACGGGTCCACCGAGTGCGTGACCGGGTCCTTCAGGAAGCGCCGCACCAGGCGGTCGACGTTGCGGTCCAGGGTGGCGGAGAACAGCATCGTCTGTCCGCCATCGGCGACCTGGTCGAGGAGCTCGGTCACCTGCGGCAGGAAGCCCATGTCGGCCATCTGGTCGGCCTCGTCCAGGACGGTGATGCCGACCCGGTCCAGCCGGCAGTCACCGCGCTGGACCAGGTCCTTGAGCCGGCCAGGGGTCGCCACCACGACCTCGGCCCCGCGGTTCAGCATCCACGCCTGGCGGCCGATCGACGTCCCGCCCACCACGGTGGCCGTCCGCAGGCGCATCGCGTGGGCGTAGGGGGTGAGGGCTTCGGTGACCTGCTGTGCGAGTTCGCGGGTGGGGACCAGCACCAGGGCCAGCGGGTGCCCCGGCTCGGCACGCCGCCCGGCGGTGCGGGCCAGCACGGCGAGGCCGAACGCGAGGGTCTTGCCGGAGCCGGTCCTGCCCCGGCCCAGCACGTCGCGGCCGGCCAGCGAGTTGGGCAGCGTCGCGGCCTGGATCGGGAACGGAGCGGTGACGCCCTTGCGGGCCAGCAGCGACAGCAGTGCCTTCGGCAGGTCCAGCTCGTCGAAGGACCCGACGGCCGGCAGCACGGGGGTCGTGCTCACCGGCATCGCGAACTCGTCCGCGGAGAAGGAGCCCCGCGAAGGACCTCGGCCCCGGCTACGACCTCGGGGCCGCCGGCCGTCGGCCGGGCCCGACGCGTGCGAGGAGGAACCGTCCCCGGAGCGGGCTTCGGTGGTTCGGTACGAGGTGCGACTGGAGCGGTTCATGCGGGACGACCTTCCTTCGGGCGGCGCGTCACGAGGAAGGCTCTGCGGCACGGAGCCGGAGGAGACCGCAAGGGAACGGGCCGGGAATGCGGCGGGCGGAATGTGCACGGCGCTCCCGTGGGACGCCTCGCCTGCGGGTGACGCCTGTTGGAGAGGGCGAGGGCGGAGGGCCTTGGACCGCGGCGACCCCCCACCGCGAACGGCGAGCGTCGGCCCGACCGGGGGTGCCCCACCGGCGCCCGAAAACGCCGAGGCCCGCACCGGGCACATGTCTCGGTGCGGGCCCCTCGCTGCCGGGCGGGTGCCGGAGCAGAAGAACTACAGCGGGCGGATGTTCTCGGCCTGCGGGCCCTTCTGACCCTGCGTGACGTCGAACTCGACCTTCTGGCCCTCAAGCAGCTCACGGAAGCCGTTGGCGTTGATGTTCGAGTAGTGGGCGAAGACGTCCGGGCCGCCACCCTCCTGCTCGATGAAGCCGAAGCCCTTCTCCGAGTTGAACCACTTCACGGTGCCATTAGCCATCAAAAATCTCCTTCAAGGGACTGTCCGAAGCACGCACAGCGCGGGCTTCGAGTCACCGCGATGAGCGCCCACCCGGGGAAAGAGCCGGGAAACAAAATGCGCCTGCGAAACATCAGCAGGCGCACACAAAGTTCATGGGAACCACTACTGCAACTAATAGCGACTGTAGCAGGCCCGGGGCCGCAACGGGTGAATATTTCACCCCGGGTTTCGAACGAGCCTCCTCCGAGGTCGCCACGCCCCACTGCCACCCCGTCCAACTCTTCCGGACCCCAGCCTACTTGAGATCCTCATCACCCGCCGACCGCCGCTGGGACCTCCCGGCGGGGCGACACAGCCTGCCGGAAATATCCCCCGGCGGACCCGGCCGCGAGCGGCGCGGCGCATGTGCCGCAGGCCACACTCGTTTTTTCGACGCCGCCGATTTCAACGCTCCGGATGGTTCCGCGGCCGCGTTTTCCGGCGCATACTGGCCGGAAATGACGAAATATGGAGCAGTCCGCCGCCCCCTGCCCACCAGCCCCTTCCAGGCGCGGCCTGAAGCGCCGCGCAAGCACTTCGCCCTGGGGGACCGCGTCACCCACGACAGGTACGGCCTCGGCCGGGTCGTCGGCGTCGAGGAGACCGGCGACGCCGCCGTACTCGTCGACTTCGGCTCGCACCGGGAACGCGTCGTCCAGCCGTACGACGCCATGTACAAACTGTGACCCCCGGCTCGGCTTCCCGCCGAGGCCACGGACGGGCGCACCCTCGCCGGGTTCACCGGCGAGCCTTCGTTCCTGGAGGTTGCGGGGCGTACCGGCGAGTTCGGGGCCGTCCCGAGGGCGGCCCCGAACCGGCCGCCGCCGCTAGAGGTAGCGGACCGTGAGGGTCACCGAGCCGTCGAGCGGCACCTCGCCGGTGAGCGTCAGGCCATGGGCCGGCGCGATCGCGGCTGAGAGATCGAGGTCCGTGGCCGGGCTCTCGGCGGTGATCGGGGCGAAGCGGATATCGCCCTCGCTGCGGGCCCGTCCCGAGCATGGCGCGCCCGGACGCGGGTACGCCGTCCGGGCCCCGCACTGACGGACGCAGCCGGCCGCGCCGATCAGGGGCGTGGCCCGGCGGGCAGGGCGGCGAGCAGTGCGGCGAGGCCGGAGAGGGCGGCGAGCAGGACGAACAGCTGCGGGTACCCGCCGAGCGGGCCCGCCAGCGCCGCTGCGGCCCAGGGCGCGAGGGCGCCGGCGATGGTGGCGGGGGCGGCGAGCAGTCCGCTGAGCCTGCCGTAGGCGGCGCTGCCCCAGCGGTCGGTGACAGCAGTGGCCTGCAGCAGCGTCAGGTTCCCCCGGACGGCCCCGGCCAGGACGGCGATCGCCACCAGCAGGGGCAGCGGACCGGGTACCGCGGCCAGCAGAGCGGTGGTCAGCCCGCCCGCCGCGATGAGCACCACGGTGCGCACGCGCGCGGTGGTGCGGCGGGCGAAGGACGCGAACAGGGTGCGGCCGATGGTCTGCCCGAGTCCGCCGAGCCCCAGCGCCCAGGCCGCCGCCGCAGGAGTGGCGTCGCGGGCGGCCAGCAGCGGCATCAGCGAGAACACCACCGCGTACATGGCGAAGCCCGACAGGGTGAAGGCCACCGCCAGCAGCAGGAACGCGGGCGTTCGGGCGGTCGCGCGCGGGTCGGCCGCCTTGCTGGTGAGCGCCGCCGACGCTTGGTGGTGGGCCTCGGGCCAGGGCGCGCGCAGGGCGAGCGCGTGGGCGGGCACGGTCACGACGGCGAGCAGCAGGGCCAGGACGAGGTAGGTGGCACGCCAGCCGAGGTGCTGGGACAGCGCCTGCGTCAGCGGCGCGAACACCGTCGAGGCCAGCCCGCCCGCCAGGGTCAGCGTGGTCAGCGCCCGTACGTGGTCGGGTGCGTGCCACCGGGTCAGCGCAGCGAACGCCGGCTGGTAGAAGGTGGCCGCCATCGCCGCCCCGGCCAGGAGCCAGCCCGCGAAGAACACCGGCAGGCCCGGTGCCGAGGCGACGACCACCAGCGCGAGGGAGCCCAGGGCGGAGCCGGCGGTCATGACCGTGCGCGGCCCGTGCCGGTCCAGGAGCCGGCCGACGGGGATGCCCACGAGCGCGGACACGAGCAGTGCCGCCGAGAAGGCGGCCGTGGTCGCCGCGGCGGACCACCCGGTGGCCCCGGTGATGCGGGAGGACAGGACCGGGAAGGCGTAGTAGAGGATGCCCCAGCCGGTGATCTGGGTCAGGCACAGCGCCGGCAGCGCGGCGCGGGGCCTCGACGGGGCCGGGGTCCCGGTCGCGGCCCCGTCGAGGCGGGTGGTGGGCACCGGGGTCAGCAGCCGCCGGTTGAGGGCTTGGCGGGCGCGCCGAGGCCGATGGTCAGGACCTCGGGCGCGGCCGGGACGGCGCAGCAGCCGCCGGCGGCCTGCCCGTCCTCGGGCTGGTCGAAGAGGCCGGCGCCGCCGCACACCCCGGTCTCGGGGAGGGTGAGTTCGACGCGGGCCGCGGCCTCGTGGTCCCCGGCGAGGGCGGCGGCAACCGAGCGGACCTGCTCGTAGCCGGTCATGGCGAGGAAGGTCGGGGCGCGGCCGTAGCTCTTCATACCGACCAGGTAGACGTCCTTCTCCGGGTGCGAGAGCTCGTTCGCGCCGTGCGGGTAGACGGTGCCGCAGGAGTGCTGGTTGGGGTCGATCAGCGGGGCGAGGGCGGTCGGCGCCTGGAGGCGGTCGTCGAGGCCGAGGCGGACCTCGGAGAGGAAGGAGAGGTCAGGGCGCAGGCCGGTCAGGACGACGACCTGGTCGACGGGCTCGCTGCGGCGTCCGTCCTCGGCGACCAGCACCAGTTGCTCGCCCTGCGCCTCGACGGCGGCGGTACGGAAGCCGGTGAGCGCGGAGGCGTGCCCGACGTCGACGGCCTTCTTGGCCCGCAGGCCGAGCGCACCACGGGCGGGCAGCTCGTCGGCCTCCCCGCCGCCGTAGGTCGAGCCGGTGATGCCGCGCCGCAGCACCCACACGGCGTGCGTGCCGGACTCCGCCTCGGCGAGGTCCGCCAGGTGGGCGAGGGCGGTGAACGCGGAGGCGCCGGTGCCGGCCACGGCGGTGCGCCTGCCCGCGAAGCGCTCCCGTACGGCGGGGTCGCGCAGGTCGGGGATCCGGTAGGAGATACGGCCGTCGGCCGCGCGCTCGCCGAGGGCGGGCAGGCCGTTCGCGCCCAGCGGGTTCGGGGTGGCCCAGGTGCCGGAGGCGTCCACGACCGCCCGGGCCAGGACGCGCTCCTCCCGGCCGTCGGCGTGCTCGACGTGGACGGTGAAGGGCTGCTCGTCGCGGCCGGAGTCGACGATGCGGTCCCGCCCGGCGCGCGCCACCCCGGTCACCCGGGCGTCGTAGCGCACGCGCTCGCCGAGGACGTCGGCGAGCGGCTGGAGGTACAGCTCCGCCCAGTCGCCGCCGGACGGGTAGGCGGCGCCGTCGGGGCGGATCCAGCCCGTGGGGGCGAGGAGCTTCTCGGCGGCCGGGTCGACGACCTCGGCCCACGGCGAGAACAGCCGCACATGCGCCCACTCGCGCACTGCCGTCGCGGCCGAGGGCCCGGCTTCCAGGACGAGGGGCTCGATGCCCTGCTCGATCAGGTGCGCGGCGGCGGCCAGGCCGATCGGGCCGGCTCCGACCACGACGACGGGCAGCTGGTTGGCGGCGGGCGCGTTCACGGCGACTCCTTCTGGTTCGACATCCGTCGATGGCGTGCGCACTCAGCATGGCACCTGCTTCGACGACCGTCAACATAGACATTCGTCGAAACGATGAGGTGAGCAATGAAGGGACGCCCTCAATGATTCGATGTGTGTCAACATAGACATATGTCGAATGTGAAGGTGCTGCCGCTGCTGGAGCCCGACTCCACCCCGTGCTGCCCGCCGCTGACCGAGCGCCCGCTGACCGCCGAGGAGGCCGTGCGGACGGCGGCGATGTTCAAGGCGCTCGGCGACCCCGTGCGCCTGCGGCTGTTCTCCGCCGTGGCCTCGCACGAAGGCCAGGAGGCCTGCGTGTGCGACATCTCCGACGTCGGGGTCTCCCAGCCCACGGTGTCGCACCACCTGAAGAAGCTGCGCGAGGCCGGACTGCTGACCAGCGAGCGGCGCGGCACCTGGGTGTACTACCGCGTCGCACCCGACGTCCTCGCGGCGATGGCCGCCCTGCTGCGCATGCCCGCGTGACGGCGGCCCGGCGGCTGCCGGCACTACGGGAACAGGGGGGCACGTCTACGGATCGAGGTCCGTGGTGTGCAGCAGGGTGCTGATCTGCTGGACGGCGGTGCGGGCGGTGCGGCCCACACCGATGAGGGTGGCGGAGGCCGGGCCGGTCCAGTCGCCGTAGCCGAGCAGGTGGATGCGCGGGTCCTCGACCGACCGGGTTCCCTCGGTGGGGATGCGCCCGTGGGACGGCCGCGGGCCGAGCGGCCGTAGCGCGGCGAGGTCCGGCCGGAATCCCGTGCACCAGACGACCGTGTCGCAGTCCCAGGCGGCCCCGTCGACCCACGCGGCGCCGCTCGCGGTGAGGCGCTCGACCGTCGGGTGGGCGACGAGGAGGCCCGCGTCGCGGGCGGCGCGCACGGGCGTTCCCAGGATGACGGTGCCCGGCGGCGGACCGCGGCGGTGGGCCGGCGGTCCTGCCGC
>NZ_JBHVER010000301.1:0-6937 GCF_042802195.1 Kitasatospora sp. NPDC057500
CCAACCGACTCCGCCACCCCCGTGGCATTCCACTCCACCAACAACCGCCGACGCTCCACCTCACCCAACACATCCACCGACCCCACCCGCGAAGCAGGGTCGAGGGCCACGGCCTCCAGCACACGGGCCAGTTGGGCGGCCGTCCGCTCGACGGTGGCGGCGTCGAAGAGGTCGGCCGCGCCGATGACGGTGCCGGTGAGCCCGGCCGGGCGGCCGGACTCGTCGAAGCGCTCCATGAGGACGACGTCGAGGTCGAACTCGCCCATCTCGTGGGTCCCGGTCAGCGGGCCGACCCGCAGTCCGGGCAGGTCCAGCGAGCGGCCGGCGCCGCGCTTGGAGACCAGGTCGGCGCTCTGCACGGTGGCCATGACCTGGAAGAGCGGGTGGCGGGCCATCGAGCGGGCCGGGGCGAGGTCCTCGACCAGCTTCTCGAACGGCACGTCCTGGTGGGCGAACGCGTCCAGGACGGACTCCCGCACCCGGCGCAGGACCTCGGCGAAGGTCGGGGCGCCGGACACGTCGGAGCGGATCACCAGGTTGTTGACGAAGCAGCCGACCAGGTCGTCCAGGCCCTCGTCGTTGCGGCCGGCGACGACCGTGCCGATCGGCAGGTCGGTGCCCGCACCGAGCCGGGACAGCAGGATCGCCAGGGCGGCGTGCAGGCCCATGAAGAGGGTGGAGCCGTTCTCCCTGACCACGTCCAGCAGCCGCCCGTGGGCGGCGGCCGGGACGTCGAAGGTCGCGGTGACGCCCCGGTAGGAGGCGGTCGCCGGGCGCGGCCGGTCGGTCGGCAGGGTCAGTTCCTCGGGCACGCCGGCGAGGGCGTCCCGCCAGTAGCCCACCTGCTCGTTGAGCAGGCTCTCCGGGTCGTCCTCCTCGCCGAGCAGCTCGCGCTGCCACAGCGCGTAGTCCGCGTACTGGACCGGCAGCGGCTCCCAGCCCGGCGCCCGCCCCGCCAGCCGGGCCCGGTAGGCCGCCGACAGGTCGCGCATCAACGGGCCCATCGACCAGCCGTCGGCGGCGATGTGGTGCACCACGAAGACCAGCACGTGCTCGTCCGGGGCCTCGCTGAACAGCCAGGCCCGGACCGGGATCTCCACCGCGAAGTCGAAGGCGTGACCGGTCGCCCGGGCCACCTCGCCCGCCAGCTCCGCCGGTGCCACCTCGGCGGTGACCAGCTGGAATCCGGCCTCGTCCAGCGGGAGGATCTTCTGCTGCGGCGTCCCGTCGACCGCCGGGTAGACGGTGCGCAGCACCTCGTGACGGCCGATCACATCACGCAGGGCGGCGCCGAAGGCCGCACGGTCGAGCGTCCCGGAGAGCCGCAGGACCACGGGGATGTTGTGGGCCGCGCTCGGGCCCTCCAGCCGGCCCAGGAACCACAACCGCCGCTGCGCGAACGACAACGGAAACATCAGTTCTCCTCCTGCTTGCGCATCGGCCGCAGTGCCGGCCGGCTCTTCCTCTTGCTCCTGGTGCCCGCCTGGGCGGTGATCCGGGCGGCGAGGGCCGCGGGCGTCGGATTCTCGAACAGCACACGGACCGGCACGTCGGCCCCCGTCACCGAACGCACCCGGCTGAGCAGCCGGGTCGCCAGCAGGGAGTGCCCGCCCATGGCGAAGAAGTCGTCGTCCGCACCGACCTCGGGCAGTCCGAGGATCTCGGCGAACACCGAGCACACCGCCTTCTCCTCGGCCGTGGCCGGCGCCCGGCCGGTGCCGGCGGCGGCGCCGAGGTCCGGTGCCGGCAGCGCCCGGTGGTCGAGCTTGCCGTTCACCGTCAGCGGCAACGCCGACAACTCCACGATCGCGGCGGGCAGCATGTACCGGGGCAGCCGCTCCGCGGCGTAGCCGCGCACCGCTGCCGCCAGGTCACCGGTGCCGTGATCGCCGAGGGCGCGCTCACCATAACCACGGTCGGCCGCCACGAGATAGGCGATCAACCGCTGCTCACCCGACTGCACTTGAACAGTCACCACGGCCCGCGCGACGTCCGGGTGCCCGGTGAGCACCGCCTCCACCTCGCGCGGTTCCACCCGGAAGCCGCGGATCTTCACCTGGTCGTCGGCCCGTCCGGCGTACAGCAGCCGGCCCTGCTCGTCCCAGCGGGCGCGGTCGCCGGTGCGGTACATGCGCCGTCCGGAGCCGTACGGGTCGGCGACGAAGCGCTCCGCCGTCAGGTCCGCCCGGCCCTGGTAGCCGCGGGCCAGCGCGGGCCCGGCCACGTACAGCTCGCCGAGCACGCCGGCCGGGACCGGGCGCAGCGCGTCGTCGAGCAGCAGGACGGTGGTGCCGGTGACGGCCCCGCCGATGGTCACCGGCTCGCCCGGCACCAGCGGGTCCGACATGGTGGCGCAGACGGTGGTCTCGGTGGGCCCGTAGGCGTCGATGAACCGCCGTCCGGGCGCCCAGCGGGCGGGCAGGTCCTCGCCGAGCGCCTCGCCGGCCGACACCAGGGCGGTGACGGAGGCCAGGTCCTCCGGCGACAGCAGCGCCAGCACGGCCGGCGGCAGCGTCGCGTGGGTGACCCGGTGGCGGGCGATCACCTCGGCGAGCCCGGCGCCGGGGAGCAGTTCCCCGGCCGGGGCCACCACCAGGCGGGCGCCGGTGCACAGCGCCATCACCAGTTCCCAGACGGCCGCGTCGAAGCCTACCGAGGCGAACTGCAGCACCCGGGAGGCGTCCGTCACCCCGAGCCGTTCGACCTGCGCGGCGACCAGGTTCGCGATGCCGGTGTGCGAGACCACCACGCCCTTGGGGCGGCCGGTGGAGCCCGAGGTGTAGATGACGTACGCGGCCTGCTCGGGGCGCGGCGCCGGCAGCGGGGCGGCGGCGGACGGGGAGGCCTGGACGGCCGCGAGCTCCGCCTCGGCCCCGGCGGTGCCGAGCACCGTGACCGGGAGGTCGGCCGACGGGGGCAGCGCCGCCCGGTCGGCCTCGGTGGTCAGCGCGTGGACCGGGCGGGCGTCGGCGAGCATGTACCCGATCCGGTCCGCCGGGTGCGCCGGATCCACCGGCAGGTGGACGGCTCCGGCCTTGGCGATCGCCAGGAAGGCGACGACCAGCTCGACGCAGTGCCCCATGGCCACCGCCACCACCGACTCCGGCCCGATGCCGCGGGCGGCCAGCAGCCGGGCGAGGCGCTCGGCCCGCAGGTCCAGTTCCGCGTAGGAGAGCTCCTGCTCCCCGTGGACCAGCGCGACGGCCTGCGGGTTCCGCGCGACCTGGGCCGCGAACAGCTCCGGCAGGGTCGCGCGGCCCGCGTCGTGCCCGGCGCCGGCGCCCAGGTCCAGCAGCGCCCGGCGCTCGCCGTCGGTCACCAGCGGGATCCGGCTCAGCGGCTGCCCGGGGTCGGCGACCACGTGCTCCAGCAGCCGCACCAGGCGGTCGGCCAGCTCGCTCGCGGTCCCCCGGTCCAGCAGGTCGGCGCTGAACTGGAGCGCGCCGCCGAGGCCGGCGGGGGCGCCGTCCTCGTCCACCCGCTCGGCGAGGCTCAGCATCAGGTCCGAGCGCGCCCCGCCGACCGCGACCGGCTCGGAGGCGATGGCCAGGCCGGGCATCCGCAGCTCGCTCCTGGGGGTGTTCTGCACCACCAGCGCCACCTGGAAGAGCGGCTGGCGGGCCGTCGACCGCTCGGGGGTCAGCTGCTCCACCACGTAGTCGAACGGGACGTCCTGGTTGGCGTACGCGGCCAGGTCCGTGCCGCGCACGCGTTGCAGCAGCTCGCCGAAGGTCGGGTCGCCCGACACGTCGGTGCGCAGCACCAGCATGTTGACGAAGAAGCCGATCAGGTCGTCCAGGGCGTCGTCCACCCGGCCCGCGACCGCGGCGCCGATCGGGACGTCCTCGCCGGCCCCCATCCCGCTCAGCAGGGCGGCCAGCGCCGCCTGCACCACCATGAAGACGGTGGCGCCCTCGGCCTTGGCCAGCTCCAGGATCCCGCGGTGCAGCTCCGGCCCGATCCGCACCGGCAGGTCGCCCGCCCGGTGGGTGGGGACGGCCGGGCGGGGGCGGGTCCGCGGCAGCGCGATCTCCTCCGGCAGCCCGGCCAGCGCCTCGCGCCAGTGGGCCATCTGCCCGGCCAGCACGCTGTCCGGGTCGCTCCCGCCGCCCAGCAGCTCGCGCTGCCAGATCGCGTAGTCCGCGTACTGGACGGGCAGCGGCGCCCACTGCGGGGCCTCGCCGCGCAGCCGGGCGGTGTAGGCGGCGGTCAGGTCGCGGGCCAGCGGGCCCATCGACCAGCCGTCGGTGGCGCTGTGGTGGACCGCCAGCACCAGCACGTGCTCCTCGGGGGCCTCCGCGAGCAGCCAGGCCCGGATCGGGATCTCGGTGGCGAGGTCGAACGGGTACTCGCCCACCTGCGCCAGCTGCGCGGCCAGGCCGCCCGGCGCCACCTCGACGACGGTCAGCTCGATGCCGGCCTCGGCCGCCGGGAGGATCCGCTGGTAGGGCTCGCCGTCCTCGACGGGGAGCACCGTGCGCAGGATCTCGTGACGCCCGACCAGGTCCCGCAGCGCCGAGCCGAGCGCCTCCCGGTCCAGCGAACCGGAGAGCCGCAGCGCGGTGGTGTTGGTGTAGGTGGCGCTGGAGGCCTCCAGCTGGCCGAGGAACCAGAGCCGCTGCTGGGCGAAAGAGAGCGGCACCCGCTCCGGGCGCGGCCGGGCGACCAGCGCGGCCCGTCCCGGGGCGGCCTGCGCCAGGCGGGCGGCCAGACCGGCCGGGGTCGGGTTCTCGAACAGCGCCCGGATCGGCACCTCGACGCCGAGCACCGCCCGCAGCCGGCCGACCAGCCGGGTCGCCATCAGCGACTGCCCGCCGAGCAGGAAGTAGTTGTCGTCGACGCCGACCGACGGCAGGCCGAGGATCTCGGCGAAGACCTGGCAGAGCAGTTCCTCGCGCGGACCGGACGGCCGGCGGCCGGCGGCGGTGGACGGGGCGTCCTCCGCCGCGGCGGACCGGGCCGCCTCGGCCGGGAACTCCAGCCGGCCGTCCGCGCTCCAGCGGACCCGGTCACCGGTGCGCAGCATCGCCCCGCCCGGGTTGAACGGGTCGGCGAGGTTCCGTCCGTCCTCCGGCCCGGCCGCGCCCGCCAGGTACAGCTCGCCCGCGGCACCCGCAGGCACCATCCGCAGGCCGCCGTCGAGCACGTACGCACCGGCCGGCTCGACGCCGTACCGCTCGCGCAGCACCGCCAGGGTCTGCGGCCGGGCCTGCGCCCCGGCGGAGAACGCCTCCAGCAGCCGCAGCCGCTCGGCGGGCCGCAGCACCTCCACCGCCGCCGGCGGAGCGTCCGGCGTCCGCTCCAGTGCGTCCGCCAGGTTGTCCAGCGCCGTCTCCAGCAGGGCGCGGACGCGGTCCGCGCCGACCTGGGCGGGTGCGTCCGCCGTGATGGCGAACCCGGTCCCGTCGTCGTCGACGGACACGCTCACCGGGTAGTTGGTGCCCTCCTTGGTGAGCAGCACCCGCACGCCGGACAGCGCGTCCGCGCGCTCCGGCTCCGACGACGCCGACGCCGACGCCGAATAGCGGTAGTTGAACAGCGCGCTGAACAGCGGGCTGCCGCCCGGCAGGCCGCTGGCCGTCTGGGCGACGGCGAGCGGGGCGTGCTCGTGCACCAGCAGGTCGGCCAGCTGCTCGCGCAGCCCGGCCAGCGCCCCGGCCACGGTGCCGCCGCCGAGGCGGACCCGGACCGGCAGGGTGTTGAGGAAGAGCCCCGGCACCCGGTCCGCACCGGCGCCGGCGTTCATCCGGCCGAACAGCACGGTGCCGAACACGACGTCGTCGCGATCCGACACGGCCGCGAGCACCCGGGCCCAGGCGAGGTGGAAGACGGTGGCCGGGCTGACGCCCAGCGACCGCGCCACCTCACGGGTCCGGCGGGCCGTCCCCTCGTCCACCGGCATCCGGCTGCGCTCCGTACCGGCGTTGTCGCCGTGCACGTCGGTCAGGCCGAACGGGGCGGTGGTCTCGTCGACGTCGCCGAGCAGCTGCGCGAAGTGGCGCTCGTGCTCCTCGCGCGGCACCCCGAGGCGGGCATGGGCGACGAACTCGCGGAAGGGCAGCGGGTCGGGCAGTTCGTCGGCACGCCCGGACAAGAACGCCCGCAGCTCGTCGAGCAGGATCTCCAGGGCGGTGTGGTCCTGGACGAGGTGGTGGATGCGCAGCAGCGCCAGCCACCGGTCCGTGCCCGGCTCGGCCGCGACATGGGCCGTCAGCAGCGGCGCCCGGTCGAGGTCCATCCACACACCGGCGGCGGCCTGCAACTGCTCGGCCACCGGCGGGCCGGCCGGGTCGGGTTCGACCTCGGTGACGGGCAGGGCGGCCTCGCGGAGCACGACCTGGACGGGCTCGCGCAGGCCGTCCCAGAGGATCGCCGTGCGGTAGATGTCGTGCCGGGCCACCACGCGCTGGAGCGCCGCGAGGAAGGCGTCGAGCCGCGCCCGGTCGTCGAACGCCAGGGTCGTCGGCAGGACGTAGGTGTCCCCGGCGTCCCGGTCGGCCATCAGGTGGTGGAAGAACAGGCCTTCCTGGAGGGGCGCGAGCGGGTAGACGTCGGCGATGTTCGCCGCGCCGCCGGGGACGGCGGCGACGACGGTGGCGAGTTCGTCCTCGGTGAGGTCGACCAGCGGCAGCATCGCCGGGGTCAGCGCGGTGGCACCCTCGGGAATCAGGTTGGCCGGGATCGCCACCTGCGCCGGACCCGCCACGGCCGCCAGGCCGGCGGGGGTCGGGGTGGCGAACAGCGCGCGCACCGAGATGCCGACGTTGCGGGCACGGAGGCGCTCGACCAGGGAGACGGCGAGCAGGGAGTGTCCGCCGAGGGCGAAGAAGTCGTCGTCCACGCCGACCGCCGGGAGTCCGAGGACCTCGGCGAAGGCCTGGCAGATCAGCTCCTCGCGCACGTCCGCCGGAGCCCGGCCGGCGCCGGAGACGTACTC
>NZ_JBHVER010000302.1:0-6924 GCF_042802195.1 Kitasatospora sp. NPDC057500
CGGGTGAACGCCCTCCCCGTGTCAGCTCCGCCGTCCGCCGCCGACAGCAGCCCCCGGGCCAGGTCCAGGGCCGCCGACACGGCGGGCGCGCCCCGGTCGGCGAGCGCCTCGGCCGCCTCCGCGACGACGGCGCAGGCCTCGGCCCGCCCGCCCGTCGCCAGCAGTGCCTCCACCGCGAGCGGCAGCAGCTCGGCGGTGCGCGGCCAGGCGCCGGCCTGCCGCGTGGTGGCCAGCGCGCGGCAGGCCGTCGCGACGGCGCCGACGGTGTCGCCCTCCAGCAGCTGCAGGCTCCCGAGCCCGGCGGCCGCCCGCAGCGCCACCGTCACCTGCGACTCCCGCTGCCCGTACCGGGCGGCGACCTCGAACTCCTCCCGCGCCAGGGCCAGCCGGCCCCGGCCCGCCGCCAGCCGCCCGAACAGCAGCGAGCGCTCGGCCCCGGCCATCGCCAGGTCGTCGAACTCCGCGCCCAGCGCGGCGAACCGCTGCTCCACCCCGTCCCAGCGCCCGGCCAGCATGTCCAGCCGGATCAGCGCCAGCCGGCTGTAGCACTCCAGGTACGGGATGGCCGTCAGCCGGGCCAGCCGCCGGCTCTCCGTCAGCAGGGCCGCGGCCCGGGTGTCGTAGCCCAGCTCGATGGCGATCTCGCCGGTGTTGAACAGCGCCCGGGTGGTCTGCCGCATCACCTCGGGACGCTCCGAGGCGCGCGGCAGCTCGTCCAGCCGGCCCCAGACCCCGGGGTCGCCGGCCCGGGCCTGGAAGGTGAGCGAGGTGGCCCGCACGGCGGCGGCCACGTCCTCGTCCGGATGGTCCGCCAGCAGCCGGTCCGCCCGGTCGAGCCACTCCCAGGCGTGCCGGCCCGCGCCGTCGCGCTCGTCCATGGCGATCGCCACCATGGCCCTGGCCGCCCGGACGGGGCGCTCCTCCAGCTCCTCCAGGGACTCCCGGATCCGGCCGAACCCGGCCCGGTTTCCGCTGTGCACGGCGGTCAGCAGGCCGAGCGCGAGCCGGATCTCGCCGCGGTCGGCGACCGGCAGCCGGGGGTCGGCGACCATCTCGCTCAGCACCCGCGCACTGGCCGCCGGGTCGACGTCGTCGGCCGCGAGCCTGGCCAGCGCCAGGGCGGCCCGGCCGCGCCGGGGCGGGTCGAGGTCCGGTTCGTCCAGCAGCCCGCGCAGCATCCGGCGGGCGCCGCCCGGGTCGCCGAGCGCCACGGCCTGGTCGGCGGCGGCCTGGGCGAGGTCCTGCCAGGCCGCGCGGTCGCCCATGGCCAGGGTGTGCTCGGCGATCCGGGCCAGCGGCCGGGGATCGCGGGACTCCAGCGCGGCGACCGCCCGCCGGTGCAGCAGCCGGCGCCGGGGGCCGGGAATCCGCTGGTGGACGACCCGCCGGGCGGCGGGGTGGCGGAAGGCGTACCTGTCGGGCGAGGTCTCGTGCAGGACGGCCGCGTGCAGCGCCTCGGCCAGGCCGTCCGCGCCCGCTGCGGCGTCCAGCCCGGCGACGGCGGTGAGCAGGTCCTCGTCGGCGGGCACCGCGAGCACGGCCGCCGCGGCGACGACGGCCGCGCCGTGCACGCCGATCCGGGCGAGCCGCCCGGTGACGGCGTCGGCCACCGCGCGCGGGACCTCGGCCTCCGCCAGCGCGGCCGCGAGGTCGGGCGCCCGCCGGGGCGGCGGGCGGTCCGCCAGCGTCCGCAGGTCCTCCTCGACGGCCGACGGCAGGCCCCGGCCGCGCTCGTGCAGGACCCGGACGACCTCGGCGGTGGCCGCCGCCGCACCGAGCACGGTCCGGGCCAGTTCCGCCACCTCCGCGGCGTCCAGCGGCTCCAGCCGCAGCAGGACGACGCCCGCGCCCGGCCCGGCGGGCGCGGGCCGGTGGGCGGCTTCGGGCGACAGGGCTCCGGGCGGCAGCTCCTCGGGCCGGTAGGTGACCACCAGGGAGAGCCGGGGCGGCAGGTCGCGGGCCAGCCGCAGCAGCAGGTCGAGCGTCGCGTCGTCGGCCCACTGCACGTCCTCGACCACCAGCACCGGGTCGTCCAGCGCCGCCAGCAGCGCCCGCACGCCCTGGGCCAGCAGGCGCCGGGCGGACAGCAGGTCGCCGTCGACGGCCGGCGCGGCGGGCAGCCGGTCGGCGAGGTCCGGCAGCACCCGGCGCAGCGCCCCCGTGCTGGGCGGCAGCGCGCCGGGCGGGGGCAGCAGCGCGGCCGCGTCCCGCAGGGCGTCCACCACGGGGCCGAACGGCTCCGGCTCGCGCAGCGGGTGGCACCGGCCGAGGAGCACGGCGCGGTCCGTGCCGGCGGCCGCCGTGCCGTTCAGCGCTCGCAGCGCCTCGGTGACCAGCCGTGACTTGCCGGCACCGGCCTCGCCCTCGACGAGCAGCACGGCCGGCGGCCGGGCCAGCGCCTCGGCGAGCCGGGCGAGTTCCCGGGCCCGCCCCACGAAGCCGTGTCCCTCGGGCGCGTCCGGCGCGGTCGGCGGGTTCATCGGCACCGCGCCGGGCCGGGGGCGGAGAGGGTGTGAGCGGACATGCCCCCATGATGCCCGCGCCCACCCCGCCCCCGTCGGGCGGGGCCGGGCGCACCTGCTCAGACCGCCCCGTACGCCACCGCTGCGCCGCCGGGCGTCGGCGAGGGCGGCGGCACGGCGGCCGCGGTCAGGCGCCGGCGGACGGGGACGAGGGTGTCCCCGGGCGCGGCGGCCGGGCGGACGACCCGGCCCGGTGCCTCGACGACCTCGCAGCCCGCCCGGGCGAGGCGTTCGACGGTCTCCGCCGCCGCGCGGTCGTCGAGCGAGAACACGAACGGCCCGGGTACCAGCACCACGTCCACCCAGCCGCGCTCGGCCGCCGTCAGCAGACTGGCCAGGGCCGGCAGCGGGCCGCGGGTGCTCAGTCCGTGGTCGGCGTAGACGTCGGGGAAGGGCAGCGCGAGGCGGTGCGCCAGGTGCTCCATGGCGGAGCGGACGTACTCGGCCTCCTGCGGGTCGTACGGGCGGCACCGCAGATACATCGCGGACCGCCGGGCCGCCCGGTTCAGCGGTTCGTGGGGGTTGTGCATGCCGTTCACCTGGCCTTGCTCGCTGCTTGCTGGTTGCCGCTTGCTGTGACGGGTGGGGGAGTGCGGCTGCGGGCCGGGGTCCAGCGGACCTCCGGAACGGTACGGGGATCAATGGGGGCGACTACCCATTGCCGTTCCCGCAGCGTTCGGCGCGCGCTCAGCCGCAGGTGGGACACGGGGTGCACGGCGGGACCCGGACGTCGTCCGGCACCGGGCCCGCGCGGTGACGCCGGTGCGCGGGCCGACGCCGGTGCGCGGGCGCGGCGGGATCGGCGGGATCGGCGTGATCGGCGTGATCGGCAAGGGTCCTCCCGGGTACGGAGCGGCAGGTGGTGAGCGCCGGACACCTGAGATCGTGCGGATCGCCGGGACCACGGCCAAGGGTGGGGCACCGGCGCCCCGTGGTGCGGGCGGTGGCCACCCGGGCTCCCGCGCGCGGGTTTGCCGCGCCGTAAGCCGTCCCGATGCCCTCCCACCTGCGGCTTCCCGCGTTGCCCGGCCGTCGCGTCGCGGTCCGGGCGGCCCACCGACTCACCCGCGCGCCGCACCGGGCGGCAACCGGTGGTGGTGCACGAAGCACCGGGCGCCCCCGGTGCACTGCCCACACGCCCCGGGCGCCCCCGCCGTGCCCGGCCGGCGGGGTGGCCGGGTACGGACGGGCAGGCGCGGGGGCGGGCTGCCGTCGGCAGGGTCAGGACGCGGGGACGGTGTCGGTGAAGGACGTCCCGGAGGCGCGGTAGCCGGCCACGGTGGTGGCGACCTGGGCGGGGGTCAGCACCTGGTCCTTGACGTGCAGGACGTAGTCCACCTGCTCCTCGTACGTGCGCGCCTCGGTGCCGGTCTGTCCGGCCAGGTCGGTGAGCCACTGGTTGAAGGCGATCACCATCGGCCGCTCGGGGAGGTAGCGGGCGTCGTGGCGGGAGAACTCGACCCCGTCGACGTAGTAGACGATGGTGCTGTCGTCGATGGTCAGGACCAGGTCGTGCCAGCCGGCGAACGAGGTCCGGGAGGTCGTGTACTGGTTGACCGAGCCCTCGGGTCCGTACGTCTCCCAGGAGGTGGTGAAGAAGATGTTCGAGGTCTCGCCCCAGCCGCCGTTGGGGAGGTACTCGAAGTCGTACTCGGAGTAGTCGTCGGCGTTCGGTGCCTTGAGGTCGTTGATGGCGAAGAAGCTCTGGACCAGGTGGTCCCCGTCGGGGCCGGTCACCGGGGCGTCGGAGAAGCGGACCCGGGCGGCGTACGTGCCGTTGCGGAACTTCATGGCCTGGCTGTGGAACTCGCTGTGCCGGGTGGACTCGGCGGTCCCGGCGGTCGAGGTCCGCAGGGTCATCACCGAGTTGCCGTCCTGCTTGGCGAAGGTGACGTTCTCGGGTGCCCAGGTCGCCCCGGCGACGCCCGGCCCGCCGCCGCCCGCACGGGCGTTCCAGCCGTGGGCGGCGAGCGCCGGGTCGGCGTGGCCGGTGTAGTCGAGGTCGTCGAAGAGCACCTGCCCGCCCGGGACGGTCGGCCGGGTGGGGGCGGTGCCCCAGACCTGGACGCCGGCGATGCCGGCGGTGACCTTGGTCCAGTTCGCGTACCCGGTCTGGGTGGCGCCGAAGGAGTAGTCGTCGCCCTGCTGCATGGACTGCCAGTCGGTGCGGTGGACGCGCAGTTGGAGGTCGCCGCTGTCGGCCCCGGGGGCGAGCGTGCCGGCGCCGCCGGTGAAGCCGATCTCCAGGTAGCGGTCGGCGGCGGCACCCGGCTCGTTGATGGTGCCGATGGTGCCGGTGACGTTGGCGCAGCCGCGGACGGCCCAGTCGCAGGCGAAGCGGTACGCGGCGAAGGGCGAGTCGGAGCGGAAGTAGTAGCGCAGCTTGACCTGGTCCAGCGAGATCGGCGTGGTACCGGTGTTGACGACCTTGAGCCACGGCGAGGCCTGCGAACTGCCGCTGCCGCCGTTGCGGTACTGCACGGCGAGCGGCTCGCCCGTGGCGGCGGCCGCCGGCAGGGCGCCGAGCACACCGGCGCCGAGCCCGACGGCGACGGCGGCGGCGAGCGACGCGCGGACGCGGGGGAGCCGGCGGCTGGTTCTGACGGTCATGGGGGTCCTCTCCTGACGTGGGGGATGGCGCGCGGCGCCGGCGGAGGGGAGCCCGGGTCCACCTCGGATGCGGCGGTGGGGGAGGAGGTGGCGGGCCGCGCGATCAGAAAGTGGCATAGACCAATTTGGCTGGTCAAGCCCGAAGTGCGGCGATCGGCCGGAACGCCGACGTCCGCCGCCGGGAGTGGCTGATTGTGCCTGTTGGCGGCCGGTGAACGGCGCTGTCGGTCAAGGTGTTTGAGGCTGCGGCAGTCGGGGAACGGGAGTTCGACAGTGCGCCGGGCCGCGATAAGATCCCGCGTCACGGCAGCCGAAAGGGGACGGGGACTTGGGTGAGAGTGCGTCGGGCGCCGTCCCCGACCGGCATCCGGACGAGCACGTACGGTTCGCGCGCTACCGCCGGGCCCTCGCCTCGGTGGCCCCGGACGAGGCGGTCGCTCTCGTCGCCCGGGTGCTCACCGATCCCGACCCGACCGTGGCGAACAGCGCCGTCTGCGAGTACCTCGACCGGCGGGCCGCCGAACTCCTGACCGACCCCGGCTACCCGGCCTGGTGCCGGGAGCTGACCGGGCCCGTGGCGGTGGACGACTTCACCGCCCGGCGGCTGCGCGAATGGACGCTGCTGCGCGCGATCGCCCTGGGCGAGCCGTGGGACGCCGAGCAGGTGCTCACGGCCTCCAACTGGTTGCAGCTCCGCCTCGCGGCGGAGTCGCGGGACGCAGCCGCCCTGGCCGCGCTGGCCGGGGGCGGTCGTACCCGGCGCATCCGCAGCACCGCCGGGTCCCGGATCCCGCAGCCGGTCCCCCCGCCCCGTCAGTCCTCCATTCCCCCCGCTCAGAAGGGCCCGCACTCGTGAGCCTCCCGTCGCACCGGCAGCCGCCCGCCCCGGCCGATGCCGGCCCGCCCGTCGGCCGGGTCGATCCCGCCCTCGCCGACCTCCTCACCGACGCGGTGCTGCTCGCCGGCCTGCCGGTCGCCTTCGGCGACCACGGGCCCGGCGTGCGCATCCGGCCCGCCAGGCCCGTCGGCGACCGCGACCAGTGCGCGGGCATGGCCGCCCTCGACTGGCTGCCGTCCCCGCGCCTGACCGGCGCCGCCGCGGTGGCGGAGCCGGGCGACGCGGCCGGGCCGGCCCGTGAGGTGGTGGAGATGGCCATGACGAACGCGCTCGCCGAGTTCCTCCCGGCCCTCGGCCTGGAGACCACCCGGGACTGGACCGGCCGGGAGCTGCGGGTCGACGGCCGGGCCGTGACCGGCGGCGGCCTGACGGTCCCACCCGGCGTCCTGGTCGCCCGCCCGGCCGGGCTGACCCCGGTGGATCTCGGGCTCCCGGCGGACGCCGCCAACACCGTCCGCCGCAGTGCCGCCCTCGCCGGCCTCCCCGTGGCCGCCCACCTCGGCGCCACCGGCATCACGCTCGCCGCCTGCACCCGGACCGGCGGCACGGACGACCGCGACGGTGCGACGGACCTCGGCTGGAACCCCGCGCGCCGCCTCGTCGACCTGGCCGACAGCACCCTCCCCGAGGCCGCCCGGGCCGCCGCCGCCCGCGCGGCCGTCGACGGCGCCATGCGCCACGCCCTCGGCACCGCCCTACGCGCCTGCGGCACCCGACTCCGCTGGCTCCACGCCCACCAGCGCCTGCGCGTCTACGCCGAGCCCGCCCCGACCACCCGCCGCTGACCCCGCGCCCGGCGGCGGCCCCGATCGCCGGGCGGAGGTGCGGTCGTCCGTGCGTGCGGATGCCGATGCCCCGGCACCCGCGGCGGAGTACCGGGCGGCGGTCGAGCGG
>NZ_JBHVER010000303.1:0-6918 GCF_042802195.1 Kitasatospora sp. NPDC057500
GCCGTGGGCGCGGCGGCCCACCGGCGTTTCCGGGGGCCGCCCCGGCCCCTATGATCCGCCCATGGTGATCGACGAGGGGCAGCGGCGGGCACGGCTGGGGCGGCGGTTGCTGCTGGCGTCCGCCGGGTGGGCGGGGCGGGTGGAGGAGGTGGCCGACGCGGTCGTCGGGCTTCACGCCTCCGACCCCGCGACGGTGTACCTGTCGGCGTGCGCGCGGCTGCGCGAGCCGTCGGCGGCCGAGGTGGACCGGGCGCTGTACGACGAGGTCTCGCTGGTGAAGCTGCTGTCGATGCGGCGGACGCTGTTCGCGGTGACCGAGGCCTTCGCGCCGTACGTGAGCGCGGCGGCGGCGCGGCAGATCGCGGCCAAGGAGCGGGCGACGCTGCTGAAGCACCTTGCGGAGTTCGCCGACGGGTGGAGCCCGGCGCGGCTGGCGCAGACCGAGCGGGAGGTGCTGGCGGCGCTGGCGGTGCGCGGGGAGGCGACCACGGCCGAGCTGGGAGCGGACGTGCCGGCGCTGCGCGAGACGATGCTGATGTCGGCGGGCAAGCCGTACGAGGCCAAGCAGAGCGTGGGGAGCCGGCTGTTGCGGCTGCTGGCCTCGGACGGACACGTGCGGCGGTGCCGGCCGCGCGGGTCGTGGCTGAGCAACAGCTACCCGTGGGCGCCGGTGGCGCCGTGGCCGGAGGTGCCGGCGCGGGAGGCCAAGGCGGAGGTGGTGCGGCGCTGGCTGGCGTCGTACGGGCCGGGGACCGTCGAGGACGTGAAGTGGTGGACGGGCTGGACGCTGGGGGACGTGCGCCGGGCGCTGGCCGACGTGGGCGCGGTGGAGGTGGCGCTGGAGGGCGGTGCGGCGGGTCTGGTGCTGCCGGGGGACGAGGGGCCGGTGGCGGAGCCGGAGCCGTGGGCGGCGCTGCTGCCGGGGCTGGATCCGGCGGTGATGGGCTGGCGGGGCCGGGAGTGGTACCTGCGGCCGGAGGACGTGCCGGCGCTGTTCGACCGGGCGGGGAACGCGGGGCCGACGGTGTGGTGGTGCGGCCGGGTGGTCGGCGGCTGGGCGCAGCGGGCGGACGGCGAGGTGGTGTGGCGGCTGTTCGAGGACGCGGGCGCCGGGGCGCGGGCGGCGGTCGCGGCGCAGGCGGAGCGGTTGGCGGGCTGGCTGGGGGAGGTCCGGGTGACGCCGCGGTTCCGTACGCCGCTGGAGCGTGAACTGGTGGCGTAGGAGGGCGCTCTCCTTCGGATCACGCCGGGCGGTCGCCGCCGGGGCGCGCACCAGCCCCTTCGGCCGGGAGGTGCCCCCCACCTCCGCGCCGCCGAGGGCCTACTGGGCCGGGGGCGGGGTGTCCGGTCGGACGGTGGCCGGGGGTTTGGCGGTGGCGGGCGGGAGCGGGGTGTGCGGGGTGGGGTCCGGGGCCTTGGTGGGGGCGACGGTGGTCGGTGGTTCGGCGGTGGGACGGTCGGCGGTGGGCCGCGTGCTGGGGGTGGCCTGCGGTTGGGCGGGTTCCTGCGGGGTGGGCGCGAGGGGTGTGGACGGTTCGGGGTCGGCGGTGGTCCGGCCGGGGGCCGGGGTGGTGGCGGTCGGCGTCGGGGTCGTGGTGGGCCGTCTGGGCACGGTCGGTGCGGCGGGGGCCGCGGGGTCGGCGGGGCCGGCCGGTACTGCCGGGGCGGCCGGGGCCTGGACGGTGCCGCCGCGGCCGGCGGTGGGGTCCGGGGACGGTGCGGGCGTGGTGGTCGCGGTGGCCGTGACCGTGGCCGTGGCGGTCGGGGTGCCGGTGGGGCCGCCGGCGGCGGGGCGGCCGTTGCCTTCGCTGGGTTCGAGCTCGAAGTCCTGTACGTCGGTGCCTTCCAGGGCCTCGCCCATGTAGGCGGTCCAGATCCGGGTGGGGAAGGCGCCGCCGTTGATCCGGGCGTAGCCGGCGGTGCCGGCCAGCGGTTCCTTGGCGTGGGTCTTCGGGTGCTCGCGGAAGAGGCCCACGGTGGTGGCGAGTTCGGGGGTGTAGCCGGCGAACCAGGCGGAGAGGTTGGCGTCGGTGGTGCCGGTCTTGCCGGCGGCGGGCCGACCGAGGTCGAGGGCCTCGGCGCCGGTGCCGTGGGTGCTGACGACCCCGCGCAGGACGTCGGTGACGGCGTCGGCGGTGCCCCGGTCGAGGGCGTCGACGGGTGCGTGTCCGGGCAGTTCGGGCGTGTCGACGGGGCCGGTGCCGGGGTTGACCCGTTCGAGTCCGGCCACGGACCAGGGCCGGTGGGCCTCGCCGTGGTTGGCGAGGGCGGCGTAGACGCCGGCCAGGTCGAGTGCGCTCGGGGTGGCGGTGCCGAGGGTCATCGAGGTATTGGCCGGGTCCATGCCGGGGACGTCGTCGGGGATGCCGAGCCGGATGGCGGTCGCCCGGACGTGGTCGAGTCCGGCGTCGACGCCGACCTGCGCGTACACCGAGTTGACGGACTTGGCCATGGCCTGGCGCAGGGTGATGGGGCCGTAGTCGATGTCGTCCTCGTTGGGCGGCGCGTACGGGGTCGGGCCGTCGGTGACGGGGCGTTCGCTGGTGCCGTCGTAGCGCGTCTCGGTGGTGATCGGGCGGCCGTCGCCGCTGCTGTGGTGGGAGGTGAGGCCGGCGGCGAGGTCGATGGGCTTGAAGGTGGAGCCGATCTGGTTGTCCTGGCGCAGCGCGTCGTTGTAGGGCTGCTCGGCGTAGTCGGGTCCGCCGTAGACGGCGACGACGCGGCCGGTGGCGGGTTCGACGGAGGCGCCGGCGACCCGGACGTCGGTGTCGGTTCCGGGCCGGGCCTCGGGGTCGAGTTCGTCGGTGAGTTCGTCCTGGACGGCGCGGGCGAAGGCGTCCTGCTTGTGCTGGTCGAAGGTGGTGGTGATGCGCCAGCCGCCGGCCTTGAGGGTGGCGCTGTCGAGGATGCCGCTGCCGACCAGGTACTCGTCGGCGACGCCGACCAGGTAGCCGGCCTGTCCGGCGAGGCCGGAGGCGGGCTGCGGGTCGAGCGGGTCGGGGAAGTCGAGGCCGGCGCGTTCGGTGGCGCTGAGGAAGCCGAGTTGGACCATGCCGTCGAGGGTGTAGTGCCAGCGGGCGACGGCCTTCTCGCGGTTGGCGGGGGTGGCGGTCTTCACGTCGTAGGCGCTGGGGGCCTGGAGCAGGGCGGCGAGGTAGGCGCTCTGCGGGACGGTCAGTTCGGAGACGTCGACGCCGTAGTAGGCGCGGGCGGCGCTCTGGACGCCGTAGGCACCGCGGCCGAAGTAGCTGGTGTTGAGGTAGCCGGCGAGGATCTCGTCCTTGTCGCGCTGCTGGTCGACCTTGAGGGCGATGAGGAGTTCGCGGCCCTTGCGTTCGATGGTCCGGCTCTGGGTGAGGTAGTAGTTCTTGACGTACTGCTGGGTGATGGTGGAACCGCCCTGCAGGCCCTGGCCGGTGAGGCTGTTCCAGCCGGCCCGGACCATGCCTGTCAGGTCGATGCCGCGGTTCTGGTAGAAGGTGCGGTCCTCGGCGGAGACGACGGCCTGCCGGGTGCCGACCGGGACCTCGTCGATGGTGACGTCGGTGCGGTTGACGGCGCCGGTGCGGGCGATCTCGGTGACGCCGTCGGCGTAGAGGTAGACGTTGCTCTGGGCGACGGCCTGGGCGTTGGGGTCGGGCAGCGGGACGATGACGTAGAGCACGGCGAAGGCGCCGACGGCGAGCAGTGCGGTGGTGAGGACGGCGCCGAGGGTGACCCGCCAGGTGGGCAGCAGCCGTCGCCGCAGCGGCAGGGCGCGGCGCGCCTCGCGGCGGGCGGCCCGTTTGGTCCGGCGGCTGGTGCTCGGGGTCATGCGGAGATTATGTGCTATTTGACTGCCGATCAGGCGCCCGGACGACTCCGTACGGGTGGTGGAAAAACCGGGTGCGCACGGGACTTCGCCGCAGTACGGTGAAAGGTGCAAACCACATAGCGAGGCCGTTTCGGGCTCCGGCCCGTTCCAGCTCCGTCCGCCCGGCCCGGTACCCCCGGGGGAGGGCGGCCGGGGCCGGTCCGGCATGCGCACCTGCGGCCAGGGGCCTCCCTGTGTCGCCATTTGTCGATAAGGAGACAATATGCAGAAGCTTGAGTCTCGGCCGTCGGAAGCCCGTCCCCCCGATCCCGGCGGCGGCGCGCGCGCCGCCCTGCGGCTGTACGCCGCGGTCGTCCGCGGCGCGTTCCTCCGCTTCTCCACCTACCGGGCCGCCACCCTGGCCGGCGCCTTCACCAACACCGTCTTCGGCTTCATCCTCGCCTACACCTTCATCGCCCTGTGGCACGCCCGCCCCGGCCTCGGCGGCTACGACGAGGCCGCGGCCGTCACCTACATCTGGGTCAGTCAGGCCCTGCTGATGACGGTGGCCGTGATGGGCGGCGGCTTCGAGGACGACATCCAGGAGCGCTTCCGCAGCGGCGACATCGCCGTCGACCTCTACCGGCCGGTGGACTTCCAGGGCTGGTGGCTGGCCACCGACCTCGGCCGGGCCGCCTTCCACCTGCTCGGCCGGGGCGTGGCGCCGGTGCTGGTCGGCGCCCTGGCCTTCCGCACCCGGATGCCGGAGCACCCGCTGACCTGGGCGGTCTTCCTGCTGTCGGTGCTGCTCGCGGTGGTCGTCAGCTTCGGCCTGCGGTTCCTGGTCGCGCTCACCGGCTTCTGGCTGCACGACTCGGAGGGGGTGCGGGCCCTGACGCTGATGGTGTCGATCTTCTTCTCCGGGATGCTGCTGCCGCTCGCGCTCTTCCCCGGGTGGCTCGGCGAACTCGCCCCGCTGCTGCCCTGGGCGGCACTGGTGAAGGTGCCCACCGACGTCTTCCTGGAGCGGGTCACCGGCACCGGACTGCTCGGCGCGCTGGGCTCCCAGCTGGCCTGGGCGCTGGTGCTGCTCGCGACCGGCCGGCTGGTCCAGCTGCTCGCCACCCGCAAGGTGGTGGTCCAGGGTGGCTGACCAGGCCCTCGTGACCCCCGGGCCCGCCGGGCTCGGCGGACCCCGTGAACCGCTCGCCGCCCGGACGGCCTGGGCGGTGCGCTCCTGGTGGCTCACCGCCGCCATGTGGACCAGGGCGCTGATGTCCTACCGGGCGTCGTTCGTGATGATGACCGTCGCCAACGTCGCCATCACCTTCCTCGACTTCGTCGTGATCATCCTGATGTTCCAGCACACCGACAGCCTCGGCGACTGGACCCTGCCCGAACTCGGCTTCCTCTACGGAACCTCCGCGTTCGCCCTCGGCACGGCCAACCTGTTCGTCGGCACCGTCGACGCCCTCGGCGAGCGCATCCGCACCGGCACCCTGGACACCATGCTGGTGCGGCCCGCACCCGCACTCGCCCAGGTCTGCGCCGAGCGCTTCTCGCTGCGCAGGGTCGGACGGGCCGTGCAGGCGGCGGCCGTGCTGGGCTGGTCGCTGTTCGTGCTGGACGTCCACTGGACGTGGGACCGGGTGCTGCTGGTGCCCGTGCTGCTGGTCTGCGGCACCCTCGTCTTCGCGGCGTTCTTCATCGGCATCGCCAGCCTGCAGTTCTGGTGGGGCGAGTCCGGGCAACTGCACCACTCCTTCACCTACGGCGGCGCGACCCTGCTGCAGTACCCGCCGACCGTGTTCGCCAAGGAGCTGGTCGCCGGCACCGTCTTCGGCGTGCCGCTGGCCTTCGTCAACTGGCTGCCCGCCCTGCGCATCCTCGACAAGCCCGATCCGCTGGGCCTGCCCGCCGCCTTCCAGTTCGCCTCACCGCTGGCCGCCGTGCTGAGCCTGGCCGTCGCCGGACTGGTCTGGCGGGCCGGCCTGCGCGCCTACCGCGGCGCCGGCAGCTGATCCCCCGTCCCCCGCACCGAGGAAGAACCATGACACTGATCGAGCTCGACGACGTCCGCCGCACCTTCACCGTCCGCGCCAAGACCGGCCGGCTGAAGCGGGAGAAGCGCGAGGTGCGCGCCGTCGACGGACTGAGCTTCACCGTCCGGGCCGGCGAGTGCGTCGGCTACATCGGCCCCAACGGCGCCGGCAAGTCCACCACCATCAAGATGCTCACCGGCATCCTCGTCCCCAGCTCCGGCCGGCTGCGCGTGGCCGGCGTCGACCCGGCCCGCGAACGGGCCGCGCTGGCCCGCCGGATCGGCGTCGTCTTCGGGCAGCGCACCACCCTCTGGTGGGACCTGCCGCTGCGCGACTCCTACGAACTCGCGCGCAGGCTCTACCGGATCCCCGATCACCGATATCGCGCCAACCTGGAACGCTGCGTCGAACTGCTCGACCTCGGCGCGCTGCTCGACACGCCGGTGCGCCAGCTCTCGCTCGGCCAGCGGATGCGCGGCGACCTCGCCGCCGCCCTGCTGCACGACCCCGCCGTGCTGTACCTGGACGAGCCGACCATCGGCCTGGACGTGATCAGCAAGGGCAAGGTGCGCGAGTTCCTGCGCGAGGTCAACCGCGACCGCGGTACCACCGTGCTGCTCACCACGCACGACCTCACCGACATCGAACAGCTCTGCGACCGGGTCATGGTGATCGACCACGGCCGGGTCGTCTACGACGGCGGGCTGGAGGGCCTGCACGCCGTCGGCGACAGCGAGCGGACCCTGGTCGTCGACCTGGCCGAGGCCGGACCGCCGGTCGAGGTGCCCGGCGCCCGGGTGGTCCGGGTCGAGGGCCCGCGCCAGTGGCTGGCCTTCCCGGCCGAGCAGAGCGCCGCCCCGGTGGTGGCGGCCGTCGCCGCCCGCTACCCGCTGGTCGACCTCTCGGTGCGCGAGCCCGCGATCGAGGACGTGATCGCCCGGATGTACGCGGAGGTCGCCATCGGCTGAGCGTCCGACCGGGGAACGGATGTCCGGAGCCGCTCGCCCGTGCGGGTGGCGGACGTGGTCCCGTGCCGCGTCGCCCGGTTGACCGTTGCACCGCCCGGCGCCGCGCCGCCCGTCC
>NZ_JBHVER010000304.1:0-6811 GCF_042802195.1 Kitasatospora sp. NPDC057500
ACCCCAACCGTGTCTACAGCTGCTTCCGCACCACGCCCACGCACTCCGAGAATCAGCTCATACGCGGGCTAAAAAGACGAAAACGACCTCTCAGACGCAGGGGTCCGCGTAGGGCAGGTCCGAGAAGATGTTCTCCCACTCGGCCCGGGCGTAGCGGATCGTGCGGACCGCGCACAGGCCCGCGCGGAGCCGGTCGAAGTCGGACGGCACCAGGACGCTCTCACCGCCCAGCAGCGCCAGCGGGCTCGACGGCAGTCCGAGCAGCAGCGCGCCGTCGCCCGGCCGGAACCCCTCCAGGACGAGGCCGGACCGGTCGAGGCGGGTCTGCGCGATCAGCTCGGCGCTGCCGGGCGGGGCGCCGGCGGCCGGGAGCCGCCAGAGCGCGAGCGGCGCCCCGGTCGGGTCCGTCGGCGCCCAGGCGGCCAGCAGCCCGGCGCCCGGGGCGACGGCCAGTGAGGTCATCCTGCTCAGCCCGCCGGGCAGGGCGTACCGCTTGCCGGGGCTGTCCAGCCCGGCGAGGAACGGCTGCCCGAGGTCGGACAGCGCGGCGATGGTCCGGTCGCGGGCGAAGCGGGCGGTGTCGCCGAGCCGGGGACCGGCGGCGAGCCGGGTGGCCGTGCCGTCCTCGTCCGGTGTCCAGGCGGTGTTCGGCCGGTGGGAGCCCTCGCCCGCGATCACCTCGCGGCTGACGATCAGCCAGTCGTCGCCGCTGGTGTCCAGGCTCATCCGCTGTCCCCGGACCAGCGACAGCTGCCGCGGGTTCGCCGGGTCGGTGAGGTCCAGGATCCGGAACTGGGTGTTGTGGGTGACGGCCAGCCGGCGGCCGTTGGCGCCGAACAGCGTCAGCCCGGTGTCGGTGTTGGGGTACTGGTCGGTGATCTCGGCCACCTGCGCCGGGTGGTGGACCTGCTGGATGTCCCACAGGTAGACGGTCGGCGGCGTGCCGTTGTACACGGCGATCAGCGTGCTGCCCGGGCTCGCCCCGACGACCGGGCGGCCCGCGAGGGCCCCGGGGACGGAGACCCCGCCCGCCGGGCGCGCCGTTCCGTCGGTGAAGGACCAGAGCCGCAGCAGCCCGGGGCCGGCCATGCCGACCAGCACGTCGCGGCCCTGGAGGAAGCGGACCTCGCCGGCCGCCCCCGGCACCGTCCCGACGGGGACCGGCGGGCCGTCGCGGTCGATCCGCCAGATGGTGCCGGAGCGGCCCACCCCGTAGCGGCCGTCGGGGGAGAACACCGGCTCCCCCAGGTCCAGCGAGCCGGTGAGGAACTCGGGCAGGCTCTGCACCGGCGGGTTCCAGAGCGTGACGACGCCGTTCTCGTCGCCGGCGGCGACCGTGCGGCCGTCGGGCGCGTACGCGGCGGCCAGCAGACCGGAACCGCCGGGGACCTCCCGCACGGCGGGGGGCTTGTCGTCGAGCGCGGTGAGCCGAAGACGCCCCCGGTGGGACACGGTGGCCAGCACCGTGTCCCGCGCGGGGAAGGAGAGCGACGGCTGGGTCTCCTGGCCGGGCGCCGGGTCGGGCAGCGCGGCCGGCCGCGCCGGGTCGGCGGTGTCCCACAGGTGCAGCCCGCTGCCCCCGCCGCCGGCCAGCCGCCGGCCGTCCGGGCTGAAGGCGACGGCCTGCGCGGCGGCGTCGGCGGGCTCGGCGAGCAGGTCCGGGTGGGCCCGGTCCGAGACGTCGAGGATCCGCACGCGTCCGCTGGGCACCGTCAGGGCGAGCGTGCGGCCGTCCGGGTGGAAGGAGACGGAGACGACCGACTCGCCCTGGCTCCCGGATCCGGCCCGGTCGGGGGCGAGGGGGCCGGGGCGGGACAGGTCGCTCAGGTCCCACAGCCGCAGTCCGCCGACGGCCGCCACCGCGAGCGCCGTCCCGTCGGCGCTCACCGACAGGGCCGTGACCGGGCCCGCGTCGGCGGCGCTCCGGGAGGCCAGCTTCGGTCGCGAGGGATCCGTGAGGTCCCACACCGACAGGTCCGCCGGGGTGTGCACCAGCAGGTGGTTGCCGTCCGGGTGCCAGGCGAGCGCCGCGTTCCCCCGGGCCTCCAGCACCTCACCGGGCGACGGGTGGTAGCGGTCCGCGGTGTTCCAGATCCGCACGGTGTTGTCGGCGGCGGCGCTGGCCAGGGTGCGGCCGCTGCCGTTGAAGGCCAGGCCGAGCACGAACGCCGTGTGGCCGGTGAGACGGGCCTGCACCGGTTGGAGGGCGGAGGCCAGCAGCGCGCCGCGCGCCTCGGGGGTGGCGGCGGTGCGGTAGGCGGCCAGGCTCAGGTCCAGGGCCTCGCCCGGGTTCTCGGCCCGCAGCGCGTCGGCCTGCTCGGCCAGCCGCTGCGAGGCGGCGACCGCGGCCTGCCGGCGTTCCCGTTCGGTCCGCGCCCCCACCACGCGCACCACGCCCACCGTCCCGCCCGCCGTGACGGCCAGCGCGAGCGCGAAGGCCAGCGCGCGCCGCCGCCGGCGCCGCAGGCGTCCGCGGCGCTCGGTGGCCTGGCTGGTGTCCAGGAACTCCCGCTCGACGGGGGCCAGCGGCAGGCCGGGGCCCTCGGCGGGCGCCACCAGGAGGCGCTCCAACTGCTCGCCGGCCAGCAGGCCGTCGGCGCGGCGCCCGCCCGCCACCCAGGCGGCGGCGCGCTCGGCGATCTCCTGGTGGCGCAGCAGGTCCACCCGGGACTCGCGGATCCAGCGGCCCAGCAGCGGCCAGCCGCGCAGCAGCGCCTCGTGGGAGATCTGCGCCCCGTTCTCCGACCGGGTGACCAGCCGGGAGCGGTCGAGCGCCTCGATGACGTCCCGCAGCGCCCGCCGTTCCTCCGGCGGCCTGCCCTCCAGCAGCGCGGGCAGGTCGGCGGTGCGCCGCCGCGCCCCGCCGTCGGCGTCCAGGTGGACCAGGCGCAGCAGCACGTCGCGCAGCGCGGCCCGCCCCGCGGCGTCGAGGCGCTCGTGCAGCTTGTCGCCGGTGTTGGCGACCGCGTGCCAGATGCCCCGGGTGTCCTGGTAGCCGGCCAGGGTGAGGACGGCGCCGCTGCGCCGCTGCCAGGTCTCGTGCAGGGCGTGGGCGAGGAAGGGCAGGCCCTCGACCGGCTCGTGGCTGCCGCCGCCCTGCCGCAGGTCGTGCAGCAGCCGGTCGACCAGGCCGCTCTCCAGGGTCAGCCCGGCCTCCCCGGCGGGCAGTTCGACCGCCTCGCGCAGCGCTGCGCCCTTCAGCGGCTCGACCGCCAGCTGGTTGCGGTCCAGTGCGGCGGCGAGGTCGGGGTGGGCGAGCGCGTGTCCGTAGGCGTCCGCCCGCAGGGCGATCACGGTCTCGGGCCGGCCGGGGACGTCCGGGCGGCACAGCAGGTCGATGAAGCGGTCCCGCTGCCGCTCGTCCTCGCAGCGGGTGAACACCTCCTCGAACTGGTCGACCACCAGCAGCCCGCAGGGGGAGTGCCCGGGCAGCGGGGCCGGGAAGCGGCCGGCCGCGAAGGCCGTCTGCACGTCCTCGGCGGTCCGGCCGGTGAGCCGGGCCCACTGGCGGACGAGGGTGGTCATCGGCGCGGGGCCGGGGGCGGCCACCTCCAGGGCCGGCCACGGCACGTCCGCCGCGCCCCGGCCGTGCCGGTCGGCGAGGCCGGCCAGCAGACCGGCGCGCAGCAGTGACGACTTGCCGGCCCCGGAGGCGCCGACCAGCACGGTCGGCCCGGGCGCGCGCCGGTCGCAGACCATGTCGAGCAAGTGCTCGATCAGCTCGGCGCGGCCGGAGAAGTAGCGGCTCTCCTTCAGCCGGAAGGGCCGCATGCCCGGATAGGGGCAGGGCACGTTGCCGGGCGGTTCGCGCCGTCCGTCGGCGGCCGGCCGGTAGGCGCGGTTGGGCGCGATGGCGAGGGTGCCCATGTCGCCCTCGCTGTGCCCGCGCGGGCGGACCGGCTCGTGCTCGGCCTGCCGGGCGAGGACGGCGTGCAGGCCGTCCATGGTCAGCGCCGGCGCTCCCTCGGGGTCGCCCTCGGTGAGGACCCTCAGCAGCCGTCCGCTGAACCGGGTGTGCCGGGCGCCGGGCGGGGCGAAGGACTGCGCGAAGTTGTTCGCCGAGGTGAGCAGGAAGCTGCCGACCGGCCAGAGCCGGGCGAACGGGTCCCGGTCGGGGTGGCCGAAGGGGACGGCGGCCCGCCCGGAGTAGCAGCAGTCCAGCACCACGATGCTGCCGCCGCGGGCCTGGCCGAGCAGGTCGCGGACGGTGCGGTAGGCCACCGCGTGGGCGACCTCGTGCTCGGTGCGCACGTGCCAGGTGGCCAGGTAGAGCTCGTCGTTGGGGCCGAGCAGGCCGTGGCCGACGTAGTGGAGGGCGACCGCGCCGGAGGCCTTGGCGACCACCCGTTCGACGGTGGCGAGCACCTCGGTCTGGTCGGCCTCGGGGCGCACCCGGTGGATCCGGGCGGCGGGCAGCCCGCAGACCTCGCGGAGCGCGGTCTGGAGGTCGTCGAGCGTGGTGTCGACGGCGGGCAGCGGCTCCAGGCGGGAGCGCGGCCCGTGCCGGCCGGTGCCGACCAGGATCGCGTGGGCGCCGGGCAGTGCGCCCAGGCCGGGCGGGGAGCCGTTCACGGTTCCTCCGGCCGGTCGCCCGGGCGGTGGTGGGGCGGGCGGCGGTCGGGCCCGTCGGAGTCCGCGCGGTCGGCGGGCACCGGCTCGACGGGTACCTCGGGCGCCTCGGCCGCCCCGCGGGTCCCGGCCGCCCCCCGGGCCTCGGCGGCGTCCGGCTCGATCGCCTCGGCGACGGCGCGGACCAGGGCGGCCAGTTCCTCCGGGTCGAGCCGGCCGACCCGGTCGGAGGCGACGGTCACCTCGACGCCGTCGGCCCGCCGGAGGGTGACGGTCCGCCGCTCCCGTCGGCCGCGGACCCAGGCGACCACCGACCCGACGAGGACCGTGACCGCACCGCCCGGTTCCAGGACGGCGATCAGCAGATCGCTCACCGTCCCCATGGCACCCGCGACGGGCGGCCCGCTGACGGCGTGCCGCACCCGGCCGCGCAGGGCCGGCTCGTCGGCCAGCCAGCGCGCGAGCTCGTGGACGTCCGCGCCCCCGCGTGCGCCGTTCCCGACCGTGATGAAGACCTCTGCCATTGCCCCCGTCACCCCCGCCTGCTCGTCCGGACTCCCTCGCCCCGCTTCCGGCCCAGCAGGGCGCGGACCATCTTGACGGCCGCCGCCCGGCTCCGGAAGGGAGCACGGCAGCACATGGCGGGGCGCACGGCAGCACGCCCACGCCGCCGAGGACCACGGATTTGCATGATTGACTGTATAACGTTCATGCTCGATACGAGAGTTTCCATGGCGATAGTTTTGGAGGGGTTCCATGGAGCTGGAACACACCCGACCCGCGCGGCTCGCGGACGTCGACGCGCTGCGCGGCTTCGCGCTGTTCGGCGTCCTGACCGTCAACATCACCTACCTCGCCTCCGCCTACCACGGCACCGGCGTCGAGGAGCCCGGCTTCGGCTCGCCGCTCGACACCGGCGTACGGGCGGTGGTGGCGCTGCTGTTCGAGGCCAAGTTCTTCCTGCTGTTCTCGTTCCTCTTCGGCTACGGCTTCACCCTGCAGCTCGACTCCGCCGAACGGCGCGGCGCCCGCTTCACCCCGCGCTTCCTGCGCCGCCTGGCCGGCCTGTTCGCGCTCGGGGTGCTGCACGCCGTCCTGCTCTTCCCCGGCGACATCCTCACCACCTACGCGGTGCTCGGGCTCGTCCTGCTCGCCCTGCACCGGATCCGGCCGCGCACCGCGGTACGCACGGCCGTCGCCCTGTTCGCGGTCACCGCCACCGCCTACCTGCTGCTCGCCCTCGCCCTGCGCGGCGCCGACGGCGGGGACCCGGCCGCCGCCGCGGCCGACGCGCAGCGGGCCACCGAGGCGCTGCGCGGCGGGCCCGGATCGGTCATCGGGGCACACCTCGACCAGCTGCCGGACGTGCTGTTCCTGCTGGCGTTCTTCCAGGCCCCGGCGGCCCTCGGGGCCTTCCTGCTCGGCCTGGCGGCCGGCCGGCACCGGGCGCTGGCCGACCTCGCCCGCCACGACCGGACGCTGCGCCGGCTCCAGGCGGTCGGCTTCCCGCTCGGGCTGCTCGGCGCGGGCGTCTACACGTGGTCGGCGCTCACCCACCCCGGCCCCGCGGCCGAGGTGTTCGCGCTCGGGGTGGACGTGATCACCGCGCCGGTGCTGGCCGCGGCGTACGCGGCCACCGTGCTGAGGCTGGCCGGCGGACGGCACGGGCGGCGGCTGGTGGCGGTACTGGCGCCCCCCGGGCGGATGACGCTCACCAACTACCTGACGCAGTCGCTGGTCTGCGTGCTGCTGTTCACCGGCGTGGGGGCCGGGCTGATCGGGCGGGTGGCGCCGGCCGGGGTGGCGCTGATCGGCGTCGCGCTGTTCGCGGCGCAGGCCGCGGGCTGCCGCTGGTGGCTGGCCCGGCACCCGTACGGGCCGGCGGAGTGGCTGCTGCGCGCGTTCACCGCGCTGTCCTGGCCGCGGTGGCGCGGCGCGGCGTCCGGCGACCCCCGGCGCTCGCTCGGCTGAAGTCCGGCGGCCCGGTGCGGGCGTGCTTGAGCTCGAAGAACGCCGGGTGCCCGGCCGTCGGCCGGACGCCGTCGAAGGCCCGGACGGCCTCGGCCCCCCGCGGGACCGCGTTGAGCACCGGCCCGAAGGGCGCGGCGCCGTCGACGTGGAGGCTCGGGGCGCCGACGTCCTCGCCGGCCGGGTCCACGCCCGCGTGGTGGCCGCGCCGCAGCGCCTCGTCCCATTCGGTGGTGTGCGCGGCCTCCGCCGGTTCCTCTGGGAGGCCGGCCCC
>NZ_JBHVER010000305.1:0-6553 GCF_042802195.1 Kitasatospora sp. NPDC057500
CGCCCGGCGTGCGCCGGGCGGGGCCTGGGGTGGTCCGGGGGCCCGCCGCACGGGGCGCCGGGCGGGCGTCAGGACGCCAGGGCCGGGGCCGCCCGGCGCTCCAGGGCGGCCGCGAACGCGTTCACGACGGGCCGCAGCAGCACGTCGGTCTCGCGCTCGATCACGGTGGTGCCGTCCTCCCGCACGGAGATGTGACGGTCCAGCACGAACCAGCCCTGGGTGATGTGGTCGGCGCCCATCGAGCTGAGCACCGGCCGCAGCGCGTAGTCCACCGCCAGCACGTGCGCGGTGGAGCCGCCGGTGGCGAGCGGCAGGACGGCCTTGTCGCGCAGCGCGTACTGCGGCAGCACGTCCAGCAGCGCCTTGAGCAGGCCCGAGTACGCGGCCTTGTAGACCGGGGTGCCGATCACCACGCCGTCGGCCTGCGCGAACAGCTCCAGGGCGGCGGCCAGCTCCGGGTGCGACAGGTCGGCGGAGAGCAGCGCGTGCGCGGGCAGGGCGCGCACCTCGAAGGGGACGACGCGGTGGCCGCGCTCCTCCAGCCGTGCGTCGACGAGGCGCAGCAGACGGGTGGTGCGGGAGGTCGGGGACGGGGAGCCGGAGACGGACAGGACGGTGGCCATGGGTTCACCTCGGGGAGGAAGCGGGGCGACGCGCAGGCGGCACGGGGCGCTCACCGGGCACGGGCGGCACCGGCCGGGCGGACGGGGACCGGCCTACCGGCGGGCAGCGGTGAACGCGCCGCGCGGGCGGCGTCGTGAAGAAGGGAGAGGAGGAGTGGTGGGGTTCGACGGGCGCGCGTCAGCCACAACAGAGCGAACGGGACACACGCAGCAGGTCGACGTGCCGCCGACGCGTGAGGGTCCATCGCTGATCCATGGCTGTCATGCAAACACGCAGCGTTCCGGACGGTCAAGGTTCGTCCCGCCAGGCGAACACCAGGTGAGACGGATGATGAGACGGCGGCGCGCGGGATCCCGCCGGGCGGACGGGGCCCGCGCCGCCCGTCGGCACCTTGCCGCGGAACGATCCGGTGCGTGCATCAAAACTGCTACAAGCGCCCTGGTGGGGGCCCCGGGGGGAGTCACCGGTCCCGGCGTCGGGCATTCTCTCCCACATGAACACGTGGCAGGAGGGCCGCCCGGGCGGCGGCGGGAACCCGTACGGCGGCGGCAACGGTGGCGGGGGCCCCGCGTACGGGCACGGCGGTGGCGCGGAGCCGCCGCTGCCCGCCGGGCTGAACCCGCGCGGGCCGGGCGCCCCGGCGCCCCGGCAGCCCCAGCCGCAGGCGCAGCCGCCCCAGCAGGGCCGCCGGCCGCAGCCGCCCGGGTACGGGCCGGCGCAGGGCTACGGCCAGGGCCAGGGCCACGGGCAGCCGGGGCAGCCGGGCCGGCCGGGGGTGCCGGCCCAGGGGGCTCCCCGCGGCCTCGGCGCGCCGGGCGGGCCCGGTGGCCCGATACCTCCCGGCGGTCCGCAGACGCCCGCCGGCGCGCGGTCCTCGCGCTGGCCCCGGCGCCGGATCGTCAAGTGGTCGGTCTTCGGCGTGCTGATCGCCATGATGGTCACCGCGGTCTCCACCTGGTTCTGGGCGGACTCCAAGCTCAACCACGAGAAGGTGCTCGCCGACTACCCGGGCCGCCCCGCGGCGGGCAAGGGCACCAACTGGCTGATCGTGGGCTCCGACAGCCGCAACGGCCTGTCCGACTCCCAGGAGGAGGACCTGCACACCGGCCACGCGGGCGGCAAGCGCAGCGACTCGATGATGATCCTGCACGTCGGGGACAACGGGAACACCCTGATGAGCATCCCGCGCGACTCCTGGGTGCCGATCCCCGAGCACACCGGCGAGAACGGCAAGACCGTCAAGTCGACCACCTCGAAGATCAATTCGGCGTTCGCGGCGGGTGGCGGCAAGCTGCTCGCGCAGACCGTCGAGATGAACACCGGCATCCGCATCGACCACTACGCCGAGATCGGCTTCGCCGGCTTCGTGGGCATCGTCGACTCGGTCGGCGGCGTGGACATGTGCATCGAGCAGGACGTCAAGGACAAGGACTCCGGCCTCGACCTCAAGGCCGGCTGCCAGAACCTCGACGGCACCCAGGCGCTGGCCTTCGTCCGCCAGCGCCACCAGATGGCCGACCAGGACCTCGGCCGGATGCGCAACCAGCAGAAGTTCCTCGGCGCACTGGCCAAGCAGGCGGCCTCGCCGGCCACCGTGCTCAACCCGTTCACCTTCTACCCGCTGGTCTCCTCCGGCCTCGGCACGCTGATCGTCGACGAGGACGCCGGGCTGACCGACCTGGGCTCGCTGTTCCTCGCCATGAAGGACGTCAACGGCGGCGGCGGCAAGAGCATCACCGTGCCGATCGCCAACCCGGACTTCAAGACCAACACCGGGGAGTCGGCGGTGAAGTGGGACACGGCCAAGGCCAAGCAGGTCTTCGACGCCTTCAAGAACGACACCGCCGTGCCGGACGTGAAGTAACCGCGGACGCGCGTGACTCATCGTTACACGGCGGACACAATGGGTGGATGCCACTCGTCACCGCGCTGATCTACCGCCGCCGTCACCGCCTCCTGGGCCGCCTGGTCCAGGAGGCGCTCGCGTTCTACGGGATGGAGGTGCCGGCCGCCGCCGAGATCGGGCCCGGCCTCGTCGTGTTCCACCGGGGCTTCGGCACCGTGCTGCACCCGTACACCACGCTCGGCGCCGGGGTGACGCTGTACAACGGCGTGACGGTCGGACGGGCCGACCCGTGGGTGCCGCAGGAGCGCAGCGCGATGCGGCGGGTGGTGGTGGAGGACGGCGCGGTGCTGTGCGCGGGAGCCAAGGTGATCTGCAAGGAGGGCGTGCTGACCGTCGGCGCGGGGACCGTCGTGGGCGCCAACGCGGTGCTGACCCGCTCGACCGGGCCGGGCGAGATCTGGGCCGGCGCCCCCGCCCGCCGGGTCGGCCTGCGGGCGGGTTGGCCGACGGGCGAGCCGGTACTCGGCTGAGCCCGGTTCGGGCCCGACAGAGCGCACTTCGAGCGCGGTTCGACCGCGGCTCAGTGGACGGCCACGCCCGGGAGGTGGCCGGTGGCGCACTCGGCGTAGCGGTGGACGGGCTCGCCCTGCCCGCCGCCGCCCTCGCGTTCGCCCGCGAAGCCGTGGTGGATCGCCCGTCCGTCGTGCCCGTCGGCCCAGCGGGCGCGCGCCAGGTGGACGACGAGGGTGGCCGGGTGCTGCGGCTGGGGGCGCTCCAGGACGAGTTCGCGCACGCGCTCCCCCGGCGGGAAGGTGACCACGGCCTCGCTGGTCCGCAGCCGCGCCCGGCGAGGCTCCCACTCCACCGCCCAGTACGCGGACACCGTGACCTCCAGCCGCCCGTCGAGGCCGTCCTCGTCCGGCCGGACGTACTCCTCGTCGGGGACCCAGCGCGCGTGGTTGCGGATGTCGTCCGGGCCGAACCATTCGGCCCAGGTCACCCAGTAGCCCGCGACGCGCTTGATCGTCATGTCCTCGCGGGCGATCCGGACCGGGATGCGGGTCGGGCTGGCGGGCTCGCTCAGCATCAGGACGCGACCGTCCCGGTCGACCCGGAGGTCTCCCTGCGGCTCGAACGACAGGACGGTCACCTGCTCGAAGGTCACCTCGCCGTCGTCCCTGCGCCGACTCTTCTGCCTCATGCGTGAACCACCTTGCCGGAAAGCGGAGTTGAACGGTTCGCGGCCACCCCGGGGGCGGGCCGGCCGCGCCTCGCGCAGCATATGGCGCACGGTCGGCCGCAACGCGTGATTCCGGCGAATCCCCACGGAGTGGACGGCGCGCGGCTATTCTGCGCCCGCACACGGCGCCACGCGCGCCCCCGGACACCCGCGCGCGCCGGAAGCGCGCCCCACGGACGGCCCCCGCCCCGTCGGGCACGCCCGGCACCTTCCCCTTGCCCCGACCGCACGGTCCGGCTGATCCTGGGCCGATGCCGGGGCAGCGCAGGAGGAAACGTCAGCACCACGAGGCGTCGCAGCGGTCCGCCGCCCGCTTCGCACCGGAGAACGGCCGTTGGGAGGTGCTCCTGGAGACCGGGGACGAGTCGGAGTTCTTCGCCTTCGTCCGGCGGATCCACGGCCCGGACAGCGGGATCGACCGTTCGGCGGTACGGCCGGACAGGTTCTGCGCCCGCGAGCCCGGGCGGGCGTGGTGCCGGGTGAGCCTCTTCGTTCCGCACCCGGCCACGCCGTCCGACGCCTGAGCGCCGGCCTCAGGGGGCGGTCGGAAGGCGGTCCAGGGTGATGCCGAAGTGGGTGCGGTAGGCGGCGAGGGCTGCGTCCGGGGCGAGCAGTTCCTCGCTGCGGGTGCCGTCCGGGGCGGTGCGCAGGAGGCGGGTGCCGCCGGTGGCGCGGGTGCTGTTGAGGGTGGTCCGGCCGCCGTCCGGGGTGGGGCGGGAGCAGGTGGTCCCGCGGGTGAAGAGCGAGCCGGGTGACGTGGTCTGCCACCAGCAGGTCGGCACGAAGTCGGCCAGTGTGTGCGGGCGCAGTTCCAGCCGGTACTGCGGCTCGCCGTCGAGACGGACGTCGAGGTCGTCGGCCGTACCGCTCGGCAGGAGGGTGAACACGCCCGCCGGGTCGTGCTGTTCGCCGCGCTCGTCGAGCAGCAGCGGGCGGCGGGCGAACCGTCCGAATCCCACGTCCACCAGCCACGCGGCGCCGTCCGCCGCCACCCGCAGCGCGAGGTGGTCGAACGGCGGCCCCGGCTTCGCGCCGTTGAAGACCCGTGCCGCGAGCAGGTCCACCCGGTAGCCGAGCGCGCGCAGCAACGCGGCGAAGGCGCCGTTGAGTTCGTAGCAGAACCCGCCGCGCCGCCGGTCGACGATCTTCTCCAGCAGCGCGGCGGGTTCCAGCACCACGGACTCGCCGAGGTGGATGCTCAGGTTCTCGAACGGCACCGCGTCCAGGTGCGCCTCCTGCAGCCGCGCCAGCTCGTCGGCACCTGCCCGCCCGGGCCGCGCGGCCCCGATCCGGTCGAGGTACGCGGCCACCTGGTCGGCGGTGAGGACGGCTTCGGGGTTCGTCGCGGCTTCGTTCTTCGAGGGTTCGTTCTTCGAGGGTTCGTTCTTCGAGGGTTCGTCCACGCCTCCATCCAAGCGGACGCGGACCCTCCGGCCATCAGTCCAGAGGCCTAGGCCGTCGGGTCCCAGGCGAGTGTCAGGACGAACCACAGGGCGGCGACGTAGCGGCGGTGGCGGCGCGGGCCGGGGGCCAGCCGCCGGGACAGTTCCGCCCGCCACCGCGGCAGCAGCCGGAGCCGGGCGGCGCCGGTCAGTTGCGGGCCGACGAGCGCGGTCAGCAGGACGCCCGGCACGCGCAGCAGGGCGTTGCGGCACACGGCGGTGGTGACTTCGAGGACGACGGCGGCCAGCACCGCCGCCAGCAGGGCGGTGCGCCAGCCCGTGACGTCCTCGCCGAGGAGGACGGTGTGCGGGGCGACCGGGGGAACCATGGAGTGCTTCATGCCTCCTCGACGAGGACGGGGTGCTCGCACTGCCACCGACACCCTTGCAAGGAACAGGAGTTCCGCATCGTCGGAGGAGTGAGGGATGGCGACGGACCACCCCCGCGAAGTCCAACGGAAGGACGCCCATGGCGAAGTCGGAAGGGGCGGGCGCTCATGGCTCGCCCCCGTCGGCGCCGATGAGCGAGGCGCATCTTGAGGAGCTCGTCCGCGACCTCCTGCCGCGCCTGGTGACCAGTCTCCGCGAGATGACGCACGACGAGCAGACGGCCGAGAACATCGCCGCCAGGACCTGCATGGTCGTGATCAACGAGGTCCGCAAGGGGACGGTGTTCCACCGGCCGGTGATCGCCTACGCCACCACCGTGGCGCGTCGGATGGCCATCGACCACTGGAGGTCGGCCGCCGCCCGCCGGGAGGAGCCGGTCGCGGAGATCCCCGAGGGGAGCCGGCCCGCGACGGCCGGAGACCCCGGCCACGACCACCCGGGCGCCCGGCTGGAGTTCGAGGAGCTGCTGCGGATCGTCCACAAGGCGATCGGCGACCAGCGGCAGGCGCGGATCTGGGAGCTCCACCACATCTGGCTCTGGAAGGGGGCCGAGATCGCCGAGACCCTCGGGATCTCCGCGTCCACCGTGTCCCGCGAGTTGAAGCGGGCGAACGAGCGGGCGCGGACAGCACCGGTCCCGCTGCCGCGCAGGGAAGCCGACTGAGTGACTGGGTCCGCGTCTAGGGTCCGCGGGCCGGCCGTCCGGCCGGTCCGCGGGTCCGGGTCGGGGCGCCAGAGAGGAGCCTCGAGGGCCGGCGGTCGTCGTCTAGCCCACGACCGACCACCGACCCCGTCACGGGAAGGAAAACGTATGCAGGAGTTCGTGCGGCCGACATGGGGGGCGCTGCCGCAGAACCAGCAGGGGGCCGGGGGGGCCGAGGTGTTCGAGAGCTGGGACCTGGTGTACGCCGAGCTGTCCGCGGGGGCGGACGCCCTCGGCGACGCCGTCGGGGAGCAGGCGGGGGACCTGTCGATGTGGGACGTTCCGTGGTCCGTCACGGAGACGGGGGG
>NZ_JBHVER010000306.1:0-6416 GCF_042802195.1 Kitasatospora sp. NPDC057500
GGGCCCACGCTTCGCGCGTGGGCCCCGGCCGTGGATCCCGTTCCGCTAGGCCTCCAGGTGGACCTTGTCGGCCTGCATCCCCTTCTGGCCCTGGACCGCCTCGAACGAGACCTTCTGGCCCTCGACGAGGGACTTGAAGCCGCTCCCCTCGATCGCCCTGAAGTGCACGAACAGGTCGGGGCCGGACTCCGGGGTGATGAAGCCGTAGCCCTTCTCGTCGTTGAACCACTTCACGACGCCGTTCTGGCGCTCGGCCATGTCTTCTCCTTGCACGCGGGTCACGCTGACCGCGCCAGTGTCTCACGCAGCGGGGTCGAGCCTGCGCGAAGCGTAGCGGTGGTCGTCAGCTGTCCGCGTGGAGCTGCCCGTGGACCCGCAGGTCGGCCTGGATCGCCACCTTCTCGTCGCCGGTGTGCAGGATCCAGCCGACGCCCTCGCTGCGGACGGACAGGTGCTTGTTGGCGTTGACCTTGCCCTCGAAGACCGACGCACCGTGGACGGTGAGGGCGTACTCGCCGCTGGTCGTCAGCTTGCCGCCGACGGTGAGGTCGCTCGCGCTGACCGTGCCGCCGACCACCAGGTCGCGCAGCGGGCGGACGTCGCCGTGGGCGGTGAGGTGCTCCTTCACCAGCGCGCGGGCGGTGACCAGGTCGTCCAGGTCCGCCTTGCCGGCCGCGACGGTCCCCCACTGCCGGCCGCCCTCGCCCGGGTGCTCGCCGACCAGCCGGAGCGCCGGGCCTGGCACCTGGGCGAGGCGACGCTGGAGCCCGACGAGGAGGTCGCCGCGCTGCTGGAGCACGCGGCCGGCCTGGCCCTGCGCCGAGGGGACGCCGCCGGGGCGATGCGCACCCTGGTCCGCTCGGCGGCGCTCTCCCCCGAGGGCCCGAACCGCAGCCGGCGCCTCGCCGAGGCCGCCTACCTGGGGGCCGAGTCCACCGGGGCCCTGTCCAGCGCCCGCAAGCTCCTGGACGACGCGCGCCGGGCCGCGCCCGAGGCGTCGCTGCACTCCGCGACGGCGTCGGCGATGCTCATGCTGAACGGCGAGGGCGATGTCGCCACCGCCCACCGGCTGCTGACCGGCGCCATCGAGTCGTCGGCCGGCTCGCACGGGTACCGGGCCGACGACCGGGCGCTCGTCGACGCGCTGCACGTGCTGGCCGTGGTCTGCTTCTTCGGCGCCCGGCACGACCTGTGGCGGTCCTACTACCGGGCCGTGGAACGCCTCACCCCGCGCCCGCCGGACATCCTGGCCGTGCTGGGGCGGACGTTCTCCGACCCGGCGCGCACCGGCGCGGCGGCGCACGGGCGGCTCGACGTCCTCGTGGCGTCGCTGGCGGGCGGGCCCGACCCGGTGCTGATCACCCGGGTCGGCACCGGCGCCCTCTACCTGGACCGCCTCGGCGAGGTCCGCGACGCGGCGTGGCAGGTGGTGCGCTCGGGGCGGGACGGCGGCCCGGCGCGGCGGTACATCTCCTCGCTCATCCACCTCTGCCTGGACGACTACCTGACCGGGCGCTGGGACGAGGCGGTGGAGCTCGCCGACGAGGGGCTCCAGGCGTGCGAGGACCACGAGTACCGCGCCTTCGCCTGGTACTTCCTCTACATCAGGGCCATCGTGATCGGCTCCCGGGGGCACGCGGAGGAGAGCCTGGCGACGGCCGCCGTGATCATCGACCGGGCCGCGCAGCACGGCGCGCCGTGCGCCGCGCACTACGCCCACCACGCGGCGGCCGTCGCGGCCCTGGGCAGCGGGGACTTCGCGCTCGCGTACCGGCACGCCGACGCCGTCAGCCCCGCCGGCACCCTCGCCTCGCACGCCCCGCACGCCCTGTGGGTGGCGGCGAACCTGGTCGAGGCGGGTGTGCGCGGCGGGCGGCGCGAGGAGGCCGCCGCGCACGTACGGGCGATGCGTGAGGCGGGCCTCGGCGCCGTCTCCTCCCGGCACGCCATGCTGACGGAGGCGTCCGCCGCCCTGTGCGCCGACGGCGACGACGAGGCCCTGCGGCTGTTCGCCCTCGCACTCGCCACCCCCGGCGGCGACCGGTGGCGCTTCGACCACGCCCGCGTCCGCCTCGCCTACGGCGAACGGCTGCGCCGGGCCCGGGCGGCCGCCGACTCCCGGACGCCGCTGTACGCCGCGCTGGGTGCGTTCGAGGAGCTGGGCGCCCGGCCGTGGGCCGAGCGGGCGCGCAAGGAACTGCGGGCGACGGGCTGGGGCCGGCGCAGGCCCGGCCCCCTCCACGGCGCCGGTCTGAGCGCCCAGGAACGGGAGATCGCCGATCTCGCCGCCGGCGGCCTGACCAACAAGCAGATCGCCGAACGCCTCTTCATCTCGCACCGCACGGTCGGCGCCCACCTGTACCAGATCTACCCGAAGCTCGGCATCACCTCCCGCGCGATGCTCCGCGACGCCCTCAACGCCCTCCCTGAGGACCCCGGGACGCCGTGAGGGGCGCCCCGGCGAACCCGCCGCGCCGCCGGGGCCGGAGAATTTGGCAGTACTGCCAAATGACAGAACTGCCAATATCAGATGAAGGGACGCCGAAGGCCCGCGCCGGGCCTTGAGAACGCGCACGGGGCCGTGGTTCAGTGCCGGAACCGCTCCCCCGAAAGGCCCCCATGAGCTCGTCCCGGCCCAACATCCTGTGGACCGTCAGCGAGGACTGCCCGCCCCGCTTCGGCTGCTACGGCGACCCGCTGGCCACCACCCCCCACCTCGACGCCCTCGCCGAGCGGGGCACCCTGTTCACCAACGCCCACAGCGCCGCGCCGGTCTGCGCGCCCTCGCGGTTCGCGCTGCTGACCGGCGTCCCCCCGGAGAGCCACGGCCCGGCCCACCACATGCGCGCCGACGCCCGCCTCCCGCAGTGGATACGCACCTACCCGGAACTGCTGCGCGAGCTCGGCTACTACTGCACCAACAACGCCAAGACCGACTACAACTGCGACGCCGACCCGCAGGCCGTCTGGAACGACTCCTCCGGCAGCGCGCACTGGCGCAACCGGCCCGACGGCGCCCCCTTCCTCGCGGTGTTCAACTACGACCCGACGCACGAGAGCGCGGTGTTCCGCCACGAGGAGTTCACCGTCGACCCCGCCGGGATCCGGCTGCCCGCCTACCTGCCCGACACCCCTGAGATCCGCGGCGACTTCGCGCACTACTACAGCCACATCGCCGCCATGGACGCGTTCGTCGGACGGCTGCTCGCCGAGTTGGCGGAGGACGGCGAACTCGACAACACCGTCGTCATCCACACCTCCGACCACGGCGGCGTCAACCCCCGCTCCAAGCGCTGGTGCTACGACGAGGGCCTGCACGTCCCGCTGATCGTCGCCGCCCCCGAACGGCACGCGCACCGCTTCCCGGCCCCCGGCACCCGCGTCGACGCCGCCGTTTCCACGCTCCGCATCCCGCCCACCCTCGTCGACCTCGCCGGCGGCACGGCGCCCGCGCACATGCGCGGCGAGAGCCTCGCCCGCACCTCCTTCGACCCCGCCGGCGAACTCGCCTTCTCGATGCGCAACCGGATGGACGAGCGTCCGGACATGATCCGCACCGTGCGCGACGCCCGTTACCGCTACATCCGCAACTACGCCCCGCACCGGCCCTACGGAACCCACCAGGCCTTCGCCTGGCTCGCGGCCGGCTACCGGTCCTGGGAGGCCGAGCACCTCGCCGGGCGCCTCGACGACGTCCAGGACGCCTTCTGGCACGAGAAGCCGGGCGTGGAGCTGTACGACTGCGCCGCCGACCCGGACCAGGTCCGCAACCTCGCCGGCGACCCCGCCCACGCCGAGGCCGAGCGGCGGCTCGACGACGCGCTGCGCGCCCACGTCCTCGCCGTCCACGACAACGGCTTCCTGCCCGAGGGCTCCCCCGTCGAGGGCTACGACGCCTCCCGCGCCGACGGCGCCTACCCGCTCGCCCGCGTCCTCGACATCGCCGACGCGGTGGGCCGCCGCGACCCCGCGCTGATCCCCCGGTTCACCACCGCCCTCACCGACCAGGACGCCAGCGTGCGCCGCTGGGGCGCCGTCGGACTGCTCGCCCTGCCCGCCGGCGCCCTGACGGCGGAGGCCGTCGCGGTCCTGCGCACGACGGCCGGCGACGACCCCGATCCGCACGTGCGCATCGCCTCCGCCGAGGCGGTCGGCAAGCACACGGACGACGCCGCAGCCGCCGCCCTGCTGGCCGGCCTCGCCGCGCCCGGGCACCCGGAGGGCGTGCGGCTCGAAGCCCTCGACGCCCTCACCGCGCTCGGCCCGACGGCGGCGGCCCCGCACCGCGGCGTGGTGGCCGCGGCGGCCGAGGAGCCCTTCGAGTACCTCGGCAACGCCGCCCGGTACCTGCTGCTGCGCATCGACGGGAAGTACACGCCCCGCACTGTGGTGTTCGACCTCGAAGGCCTGATGGCCCGCGCCGCCGCCCGCCGGGCGTAGCGGCTCCGACGGGAGGCCGACCGGCGGGTGTGAGGCCGCGTCAACCTGATCGACTTGCGGCACCGGACCGCCGGAACCACGGTGGAGGGGGCAGCGACCGCCACGGCCGGAAGTGCCCCGATGTGGACGTCGGCACACCTAGGAGGTAGTAGCGATGGCCACCCAGACATTCCCCTACTTCTTCATCCGAAACCTGCCGCCGGGCAGCGCGACAGCTGTCTCCTGGGGCCCTGATCCGTTCTTCGACCAGGGCACCTTGACCCTCTCCGCCCACCCGGTCACCGACCTGCGCCAGACCATGCACTGGATGACGGTCGAGGAGATCTCGGTGGGCAAGAAGGACATCGGCTCCGGGGACATCAGCAATGTCCAGTCCTCCCTCTGGGCGCTGGCGAGGAACAACGGGCTCAGTGGACAGGGAACCGTCAAGTCCTTCGTCGCCTACCTCACCCGGACCACCGCCTAGCCGCTCCCGAGATCACTGGAGGAATTCGGCATGCTCATTTCCTTCGTACACGACGAGCACGGATTCATCTCCGCCCTCGCGGCATCCCCTCCCGACGCACCGGTGGCGCACCTCGTGCCGCAGGTGGGCGAGTTCGTGACGAGGCTGGACGTTCCGGACGTCAGCGCCGACGGCGACCCCCAGGAGGTCCTCGGACGCCTGACGGACGTGGCCGAGAACTTCCGCGTCGACACGGAAGCCCGGGCCCTCACCCGCAAGCAGGCTTGAGGGGCTGCCGCCGGCGCATGCGAGCGCCGGACCCCGACCGGAGATCCGGTCGGGGTCCGGTTGGACCTGCTGCCCGTAGGTCCGAGGTCAGCAGAGGTGCCAGGGGCCCCAGCCGGTGGTCTTGGTGCGGCACCAGAACTGGTAGTCGCCGGTCCACGCGCCGACGCTGGACGGGTTGGGCCAGGCCACGCCGTACCTGAGGTCGAGGTCGCTGCCGCCCAGGCTCACCCAGGAACCCCAGGAACCGCCGGCCGTGGTCTGCTCCACGGTCCAGATGGCGTGGTCGGTGCCCAGCCCGGTGACCTCCTTGCGACCGTCCGCCCAGGTCACGATGGTGGTCTGACTGCCGCAGAGGAGCACCCGGGAGGGCGCGCCGTAGGCGAACGTCGTGGTGCAGCCGCTGACGTTGTCGTAGTAGCCCGGAGCGGCTCCCAGTTCGAGGTCCACGTAGCTGCCGGTCGTGGCGTTCGCGGGCGCGGCAAGGCCGAACAGTCCGCCGACGACGGCGAAGAGGAGCGCGATCAGACGTACCTTTGTCTTCAAGGTCCCACCTGTCCCAATCATCCCGGGGAATTTCCACCGGGAAGTTGGGAGTGTGTCAGAGGTTCTTCACCGTCCCGTACCCCCAGAGAGGTATTTGCGGGCCCCGTTTCGGGCGAATTTCGGACACCAACTCGAAGTTCGGAATTGCCTCGAAACCCCGGCAGATCACCCCGCCGTCCATGGACGATCCGGTCGGCGCGGAAGGAAATGTGGGGCTGATTTGCGCCACCGGCAGAACGGCGTCTCAAATAGCGGACCCCGACCGGAAATTCGGTCGGGGTCCGCACGGTGAGCTCGCGTCAGACGGTGCCGAACTCGCCCGCCTGGACGCCGGCCACGAACGCACACCAGGCGGAGGCGGGGAAGACGAGGGCCGGACCGGAGGGGTCCTTGGAATCACGCACGGGGACGGCGCCCGGGAAGCTCGCGGAGACCTCTACGCACTCACCGCCGTTGTTGGAGTGCGACGACTTGAACCAGGTAGCGCCGGACAGATCGGGGCTCATGAGGCTGGCTCCCTTCGAGTGTGTCAGAGGATGTCGAACTCACCTGCCTGGACAGCGGAGAGGAAGGATCGCCAAGCAGAGGCGGGGAAGAGGAGGGCGGGGCCGGAGGGGTCCTTGGAGTCACGGACGGGGACGGCAGTGGGGTGCGAGGTGGCGACTTCGACGCACTGGCCACCGTTGTTGCTGTAGGAGCT
>NZ_JBHVER010000307.1:0-6309 GCF_042802195.1 Kitasatospora sp. NPDC057500
GGCGGGCCCTCCGCAGGGTCGGCCGAGGGGTCAGTGACCGCCCTCGTCGACGACCTCGATGTCCTCGATGTTCCGCTCGATGACCTCGGCCGGCAGCGCGACCCGGATCGCCCAGTAGTAGATCACCAGGGAGAAGACCGAGACCGCCGCGATGTCCCACCACATCGGGATCCGGCCGGTGCCGTCGCCGAAGCCGCCCTGCCAGGAGATCAGGCCGAGGCCCAGCAGGTAGAACGGCAGCCACTGGGCGGCCCGCCAGTCCATGTGCGGGGCGTTCGGCAGGCCCTTGCGGGTGGCGTACAGGGCGTAGCTGCCGAGCAGCAGGTAGCCGATGACGATCGCGATGCCCAGACGGGACAGGGTGTGCCAGCCGGCCCAGTAGATGATGAGGCTGGAGACGATGAACGACGCCGGGGCGACGGCCGCGCCGCAGGGCAGGCGGTACGAGCGCTCGCGCGCCGGCAGCCGGCGGCGCATGGCGCCGAAGGCGAGCGGGGCGCCCGCGTACATCAGCACGCTGGCCGAGGTGATGAAGCCGACCAGCTCCTGCCAGCTCGGGAACGGCATGAAGCAGATGACGCCGGTGACGAACGACATGACGAGGCCGAACCACGGCGCGCCGCGCTTGTCGACGCGCTCGAACAGCTGCGGCGCGTAGCCGTTCTTGCTCAGGCCGTACGCGATGCGCGAGGTCGAGGTGGTGTAGATGAGGCCGGTGCCGCCGGGGGAGACGATGGCGTCGAAGTACAGCACCCACGCCAGCCAGCCGAGGCCGACCAGGGTGGCGAGGCCGGCGAACGGGCCGTCGATGCCGGGGAAGTCCAGGTTGCCCCAGCCGTTGGCGAAGGTGGAGGCGGGCAGCGCGGCGATGAAGACGACCTGGAGCAGGACGTAGATCGCGGTGCCGATGGCGACCGAGCCGAGCACGGCGCGCGGGATGTCTCGCTTGGGGTTCTTGCTCTCGCCGGCCAGCTGGATCGCCTGCTCGAAGCCGAGCAGGGCGAAGATGATGCCGCTGGCGCTGACCGCGGTCAGCACGCCCTTGACGCCGAACGGGGCGAAGCCGTGCGAGGTGAAGTTGGAGCCGTGGAAGTTGGTCACGGCCAGCACGAAGATCGCGAACAGCGGGACGAAGATCTTCAGCCAGGTGGTGGCGCTGTTGGTGCGGGCGAGCGCCCGCACGCCGAGGAAGTTGACCGCCACGAACAGGCCCATCAGCAGCACGGCGACGACCATGCCGCTCGCGGTGAGGGTCCCGTCGGCGTTGAGGAAGCCCTGCGCGAACTCCCAGTGCCCGGCGTAGCCGATCATCGCCTGGACCTCGATGGGGGCGACGGTGGCGGCCTGGAGCCAGGAGAACCAGCCGAACGACATGCCGGCCAGCCCGCCGAAGGCGTAGTGCGGGTAGCGGGCGGTGCCGCCGGCGACCGGGAACATGCCGCCGAGCTCGGCGTGCACGAAGGCGAGCAGGACGATGGCGACCGCGCCGATGCCCCAGGAGACGAGCGCCGCCGGTCCGGCGACGACGACGGCGTTCTTCGCGCCGTAGAGCCAGCCCGAGCCGATGATCGAACCGACCGAGGCCCACATGAGGCCGATGAGGCCGACTTCTCGGCGGAGCGACCGGTGGGTGGTGGTCCCGGTGCCGGAACCGTTGCCCGTACCGGGCGGGGAGAGCTGGTTGAGGGAGGCCATGCGCAATCTCTCTGTGGTGAGGGTTCTCCGGAGTTCGGAGCGCGGAGAGTTGCAACACAGTAGGCGGATGCAGAGACATCTGCACAGGTTTCCTTACCGAATGGTTACCTACTTTGCTGGATATCTCCGCAGGTAGGAGGCCATCTGTTCATGCACCCGTTACGCTACCTGCGGGTAATTCCAGGATTTGAGCATCCATTGAGCTTCGGTTCGTGTCCGTGCTACGGACGGTGATCCCAGGGTTATGGAAATGGGCGGGGCCGTATGGAAATGCGGTCGTGCCGCACGGCCTGTAGGGTCGCTCCCATGCGTTCCCGGATCCTGCCGCCGCCCGTCCGCTAGCGGGCGGCCCCTCCACGCTCCCAGCCCGGCGGCCTGCGCCGCTCCCGGGCCGATGAGTGCCGCCCGCTCCGCCGGTGGACCTCATCCGGCCGGGCCCCGCCCGGCACCCCGTCGTGGAGAACGAACGCATGACCACTCATGCCGCCGTGCCGGTCCGGCACGGCCTGCTGCCCATCTCTGCCGCCGCCGTCGCCTGGGGCGCGGGCGGAGCCGTGGCCGCCCTGCTGATGGGCGCCGCCGGTCTCGGCCCGGTCGCCGTCTGCGCCTGGCGGTTCGCCGTCGCCGCCGGCTGCCTCGCCCTGCTGCCCGCCCGCGGCGCCGCCGGCTCGCGCCGCGCCGCCGTGCTCACCGGGCTCGGGCTGGCCGTCAGCCAGTGCGCCTACTTCGGCTCGGTCCGGTTCGCCGGGCTCGGCCTCGGCACCCTGATCACCATCGGCGCCGGACCGGTGCTCACCAGCATCGGCGCCCACCTGCTGCTCGGCGAACGCCTCACCGCCCGGGCGGTGGCCGCCAACCTGCTCGCCCTGGGCGGGCTGGTCCTGCTGGTGGCCGGCCCGGCGAGCGGGCCGCGGCCCGTGCTCGGGGTGGCGCTCGCCGTCCTGGCCGGCGCCGGGCAGAGCGGGCTCACCCTCTGGGCCCGCGCCGGCGGCACCGCCCGCGCCTCGATGGGGGCGTTCGCCACCGGCCTGGTCTGCCTGCTGCCGCTCGCCCTCGCGGTGGACGGCGGCGTGCTGCCGACCACCGGCGCACCACTGGTGAACGCCGCCGCCCTGCTCTTCCTCGGCACCGTGCCGACGCTGCTCGCCTACCGCTGGTACTTCGCGGGCCTGGCCGTCGTGCCGGGCGCCACCGCGGCCGTCCTGGTGCTGCTCGAACCGGCCACCGCCGCCGTGCTCGGCGTGGCCTTCTTCGGCGAACCGCTCACCGCGGCCCTGCCGGCCGGCTCCGCCCTGCTGCTCACCGCCGTCGCCGCGCTCACCCGCCGCTAGCGTGCCCCGCGCCCGCCCGCCCGCTGTCCGGGCGGCGGGCGGGCGCGGGAACCCGGGGCGGCGGTGTCAGGGCACCGGCCGCAGGGCCGGCTGGCCGGGGACGAGGGCGCGCAGGACCAGGTCGACGTGGACGTGCGCGGCCCCGGCGCGGAGCAGGGCGGCCGAGACGGCCCGCAACTCCTCCGGCCCGGTGCAGGCGAGCCGCAGTTCGAGGTCGGCGTCACCGGCCAGCGCCAGGCCGCTCTGCACGGCCGGGATCTCGGCCGCCAGCCGGTCGAAGTCCAGCGGGACCGGGCCGTAGCTCACCCGGGCCAGGGCCTGGAGCGGGCGGGCCGGCTCGGGCAGCGGCCCGCCGGGAACGAGGTGGAGTGCGTTCACCGGTGCTGGAGCCGCGCGCCGGAGCGGGAAGCGGGGTGCCCGGCGGCCGGTCGGGCGGCCCGACCGGCCACCGGAGGGGCGACCAGGCGCGGATCCAGCACCAGTTCCTCGATGCCGAGCGGCGCGGTGAGCGCGCGCAGCGCCGGTTCGCCGAGGACGACGGCGGCCTGCTCGGGTCCGAGCAGCTCGGCGAGCGCGCCCGCCGAGCTGAAGCCGACGGCGCAGCGTCGGCCGTCGCGCAGGCGGAAGAGGCGGAGGGAGGTGGTCCGTCCGATGACGGTGACCGGGACGTGCCAGACGACGACGCGGGCCATGCGGGTGCTCCCGATTGTGGAGTGGGGCCTGCCGGAACTGCGCGCGACTGCGCGGAGCCGCTCCCCATGACGCTAGGCCCGGCCCGGGCACCCGGAGAACCGTCCTGACGCAGCGTTGACCGAATGCAGCGCCGCGTTGACGGAGTCCTGACGGTCGGGCCCGCCCCTTGCCGAAGGCGCCCGCCGGCCCGCTCCGCTTGCCCCGCGGCGGCGCCGGGACGACGGTGGAGCTGATCCGAATCCGGGGGGAGGTGGAGCGGAGGGGCGGTCACGAGATATCTTGACGTCAAGACGTTGGAGACGTGAAGCGGAGTACCGATGACTGACTCGACCATCATCTATACGCACACCGACGAGGCGCCGGCCCTGGCAACGTACTCGTTCCTGCCGGTGGTCCAGGCGTACGCCTCGACGGCGGGCGTGAAGGTGGAGACTCGCGACATCTCCCTCGCCGGGCGAATCATCGCGAGCTTCCCGGAGCGTCTGACCGAGGAGCAGCGGATCGGCGACGCGCTCGCCGAGCTGGGCGCCCTCGCCAAGACCCCGGGCGCCAACATCATCAAGCTGCCGAACATCTCGGCCTCGATCCCGCAGCTCAAGGCCGCCATCGCCGAGCTCCAGGCGCAGGGCTACGCGCTGCCGGACTACCCGGACGACCCGCAGAGCGACGAGGACAAGGACGTCCGCGCCCGCTACGACAAGGTCAAGGGCAGCGCCGTCAACCCGGTCCTGCGCGAGGGCAACTCGGACCGCCGCGCCCCCGCGTCGGTCAAGAACTACGCCAAGACCCACCCGCACCGCATGGGCGCCTGGTCGGCCGACTCCAAGACCAATGTCGCCACCATGGGCGAGAACGACTTCCGCTCCACCGAGAAGTCGGCCGTCGTCGCCGCCGACGGCGCGCTGCGCATCGAGCTGGTCGCCGAGGACGGCGCCACCACCGTGCTGCGCGAGTCCGTCCCGGTGCTGGCCGGCGAGGTCGTGGACGCCTCGGTCCTGCGCGTCGCCGAGCTGAACACCTTCCTGGCCGCGCAGGTCGCCCGGGCCAAGGCCGAGGGCGTGCTGTTCTCGGTCCACCTGAAGGCCACCATGATGAAGGTCTCCGACCCGATCATCTTCGGCCACGTGGTCCGCGCCTTCTTCCCGCAGACCTTCGCCAAGTACGGCGAGGTGCTGGTCGCCGCGGGCCTCAACCCGAACAACGGCCTCGGCGGCATCCTGGCCGGCCTGGAGAACGTCCCGCACCTCGGCGAGGAGATCAAGGCCTCGTTCGAGGCCGAGCTGGCCTCCGGCCCGGCGCTGGCCATGGTCGACTCGGACAAGGGCATCACCAACCTGCACGTGCCGAGCGACGTCATCGTCGACGCCTCGATGCCGGCCATGATCCGCACCTCCGGCCACATGTGGGGCCCGGACGGCCAGGAGGCCGACACCCTCGCCGTGCTGCCGGACAGCAGCTACGCGGGCGTCTACCAGGCCGTCATCGACGACTGCCGCGCCAACGGCGCGCTGGACCCGGCCACCATCGGCTCGGTCCCGAACGTCGGCCTGATGGCCCAGGCCGCCGAGGAGTACGGCAGCCACGACAAGACCTTCGAGATCGCCGCGGCCGGCACCGTCCGCCTGGTCGACGCCGCCACCGGCGAGGTCGTCCTGGAGCAGGCCGTCCAGCCGGGCGACATCTTCCGCTCCTGCCAGACCAAGGACCTGCCGATCCGCGACTGGGTGAAGCTGGCCGTCACCCGCGCCCGGGTCACCGGCAACCCGGCCGTCTTCTGGCTGGACGAGAGCCGCGCCCACGACGCCGTGCTGATCGAGAAGGTCAAGACCTACCTGGCGGACCACGACACCGACGGTCTGCAGATCGAGATCAAGTCCCCGGTCGAGGCCACCAGGTTCTCGCTGGAGCGCATCCGCCGCGGCGAGGACACCATCTCGGTCACCGGCAACGTGCTGCGCGACTACCTGACCGACCTGTTCCCGATCCTGGAGCTGGGCACCAGCGCCAAGATGCTGTCGGTCGTCCCGCTGATCAACGGCGGCGGCCTGTTCGAGACCGGCGCCGGCGGCTCCGCCCCGAAGCACGTCCAGCAGCTGGTCAAGGAGAACTACCTGCGCTGGGACAGCCTGGGCGAGTTCTTCGCGCTGGCCGCCAGCTTCGAGCACCTGGCCCGTACCACCGGCAACGCCCGCGCCCAGGTGCTGGCCGACACCCTGGACCGCGCCACCGGCACCTTCCTCAACGAGGACAAGTCGCCGAGCCGCCGCCTCGGCGGCATCGACAACCGCGGCAGCCACTTCTACCTGGCCACCTACTGGGCCCAGGAGCTGGCCGGCCAGACCGAGGACGCCGCGCTCGCGCAGGCCTTCGAGGGCCTGGCCAAGACGCTGACCGAGCAGGAGCAGACCATCGTCGAGGAGCTCGTCGCGGTGCAGGGCTCCGCGGTCGACCTGGGCGGCTACTACCAGCCGGACCCGGCCAAGGCCGCGGCCGTGATGCGCCCGTCGAAGACCCTCAACGAGGCGCTCGCCACCCTCGCCTGAGCCCGACGGCGCAGGAGCTGAACCCGGGAGGCCCCGGAGGTCCGGTC
>NZ_JBHVER010000308.1:0-6287 GCF_042802195.1 Kitasatospora sp. NPDC057500
GGTGGCGACGGCGCCGCGGGTGGCGATGAGTAGGCGTGAGGTGGTGAAGCGTTCGTCGGTGAGCCAGGTCTGGAGGGTGTTGAGGACGTGGGTGGTGGTGGTGCGGATGGCGGTGGGGATGTCGTCGGTGGTTTCGGTGGTGCCGCAGTCCAGGAGGACGGCTTCGGGGACGGGGTCGGTGTCGGTGAGGTCTTCCCAGCGTGTCCAGGTGGGTGGGGTGTTCGAGGTGGGGCGTGTCGGGGACCAGGTGATTTCGTAGAGGGCTCCCTCGGCGGGGCCGCCGGCCGCCAACTGCTCCGGCGAGACCGGACGGCCGACCATCGACCGTACCGACAGCACGGGGCGCCCGAGCGGGTCTGCCAGTGAGAGCGCCAGCCCGTCGCCCTCGGCCCGGGTCAGCCGCACCCGAACCGCGGAGGCGCCTGCGGTGTGCAGCGACACTCCGCTCCAGACGAACGGGATGCCCGCCCCGTCGCCGTCGCCCTCGACGATCCCGGGGTGCAGCGCGGCGTCGAGCAGAGCCGGGTGGACGGCGAAGCGCCTGGCGTCCTCCACCGCCTGCTCCGGCAGCACGACGTCGGCGTACAGTTCGTCACCGCGCCGCCACAGCGCCCGGAGCCCCTGGAACACCGGGCCGTAGCCGAATCCGAGCTCGGCGATCTGCTCGTAGGCGCCGTCGACCGGCACCTCGACCGCGCCCGCCGGCGGCCAGAGCGAGGTGTCGAAGGGCACCGGACCGTCTCCGGGGTCCTGTGCCAGCAGACCGGAGGCGTGCTCCACCCAGGGCGAGTCCTCCAGTCCCTCCGGCCGGGAGTGGATGCCCAGCGGGGCCCGTCCCGATCCGTCCGGGGCGCCGACCCGCACCTGCAGGCGCAGTGCGCCCTCGCTCGGGAGGATCAACGGCGCGACCAGCGTCAGTTCCTCGACCGACCCGCAGCCGGCCTCGTCCGCGGCGCGGATCGCCAGCTCCAGCAGGCCGGTGCCGGGGACCAGCACGGTGTCGTGCACCTGGTGGTCGGCCAGCCAGGGGTGCGACTCCAGCGACAGCCGCCCGGTGAGCAGGACCCCGTCGCCCTCCGCGAGCTCGACCACCGCGCCCAGCACCGGGTGCCGGGCCGCGCGAAGACCGGCGTACCGCACCTCCCCGGTGCGCGAGGCGGTGGGCGCGGGCCAGTAGCGGCGGCGCTGGAAGGCGTAGGTCGGCAGGTCGACCCGGGTGGCACCGGTGCCCTCGAAGAGGGACGGCCAGTCCACCGGAGCGCCGTCCGCGTGCAACCCGGCCAGCGCCCGCAGCAGGGTGGCCTCCTCGTCGCGGCCGGTGCGCAGCGCGGGTACGCACAGTGCCCCGTCCGCCGACTCGGCGGCCAGTCCGCACAGTGCCCCGTCCGGCCCGAGTTCGAGCATGCGGCTCACGCCCTCGCGGTGCAGGGAGGCGACCCCGTCGGCGAATCGGACGGCTTCCCGGATGTGGCGTGTCCAGTAGTCGGGTGAGCGGAGTTGTTCGTCGGTGGCGAGTGCGCCGGTGAGGTTGGAGACGAGGGGGATGCGGGGTGTGCCGTAGTCGAGGTGTTCGACCGTGGTGCGGAACTCGTCGAGGATCGGGTCCATCAGGGGGGAGTGGAAGGCGTGGGAGACGCGCAGGCGGGTGGTCTTGCGTCCGAGGCCGGCGAAGTGTGCGGTGGTCTCCTGGACCGCGGTGTGTTCGCCGGAGACGACGACGGCGTCGGGGCCGTTGACGGCGGCGATCGAGACGGGGCCGTGGAGTTGTGCGAGGACTTCGTCCTCGGTGGCCTGGAGGGCGGCCATCGCTCCGCCTTCGGGCAGGGCTTGCATGAGTCGGGCGCGTGCCGTGACCAGGGTGCAGGCGTCGGTGAGGGTGAGGACGCCTGCCGCGTGTGCTGCTGCGACTTCGCCGATGGAGTGTCCGGCCAGGTAGTCGGGCCGTACGCCCCAGGATTCCAGGAGGCGGAAGAGTGCCACTTCGACGGCGAACAGGGCGGGTTGGGCCCATTCGGTGCGGTTGAGCTGCTCGGCGTCGTCGCCCCAGACCACCTCGCGGAGGCCGTCGCCCAGTTCGGCGCAGACGGCGTCGAAGGCCGTCGCGAAGGCCTCGAACCGCTCGTACAGCCCGCGTCCCATGCCGAGCCGCTGCGACCCCTGGCCGGAGAAGAGGAAGGCTGTGGCCGAGTCGTGGGCCAGGCCCCGGACCGCACCGCCCGTCGTGGCCTCTCCGGCGGCCAGCGCGGCCAGGCCGCTCATTGCGGCGTCCCGGTCCTCGGCCAGCACCACGGCGCGGTGCGGGAAGAGCGAGCGGCCGGTGGTCAGCGTCAGGGCGGCGTCGACCGGCCGCACCTCGGCGTCGGCCGCCAGGCGGTCCAGCAGCCGACCCGCCTGCTCCCGCACCGCGGTCTCGGACTTGCCGGAGACCACCAGCGGGACGAGGCCGGGCGCCCTGTCCTGACGTGTGGTCACCGTACGTACTTCGGCGGCCTGTTCGAGCACCACGTGGGCGTTGGTGCCGCTGATCCCGAACGAGGAGACCGCGGATCGGCGCGGTCGTCCGGTCTGCGGCCACGGCGTCTGCTCGGTCAGCAGTTCCACCGAGCCGGCCGACCAGTCGACGTGCGAGGACGGCTGGTCGACGTGCAGGGTACGCGGCACGACTCCGTGGCGCATCGCCTGCACCATCTTGATGATTCCGGCGACGCCGGCGGCGGCCTGGGTGTGGCCGATGTTGGACTTGATCGAGCCCAGCAGCAGGGGGTGCTCGCGGTCCTGGCCGTAGGTGGCCAGCAGGGCCTGGGCCTCGATCGGGTCGCCCAGGGCGGTGCCGGTGCCGTGCGCCTCCACCACGTCCACCTCGGCCGTGGAGAGCCCGCCGGCGGCCAGCGCCTGGCGGATCACCCGCTGCTGCGAGGGGCCGTTGGGGGCGGTGAGGCCGTTGGACGCGCCGTCCTGGTTGATCGCGCTGCCGCGCACCACTGCCAGCACGTCGTGCCCGTTGCGCTCGGCGTCGGAGAGCCGCTCCAGCACCAGCAGGCCGACGCCCTCGCCCCAGCCGGTGCCGTCGGCCGCCTCCGCGAAGGACTTGCAGCGACCGTCCCCGGCCAGGCCGCCCTGCTGGGCGAACTCCATGAAGGCGGCCGGGCTCACCATGGCCGTGACGCCGCCGGCCAGCGCGAGCGAGCACTCGCCGGAGCGCAGCGCCTGGGCCGCCAGGTGCAGGGCCACCAGCGACGAGGAGCAGGCGGTGTCGATGCTGATCGCCGGGCCCTCCAGGCCCAGTGCGTAGGCCACCCGGCCGGAGAGCACGCTGACGGCGGTGCCGGTGCCGGCGAACCCGATCAGGTCGTCCGGGATGTCGGCGAGCAACGAGGCGTAGTCGTGGGACATGACCCCGGCGAAGACGCCGGTCCGGCTGCCCCGGAGCGACTCCGGATCGATACCCGCCCGCTCGAACGCCTCCCAGGCCACCTCCAGCAGCAGTCGCTGCTGCGGGTCCATGGTCAGCGCCTCGCGCGGTGAGATGCCGAAGAAGTCCGGGTCGAAGCCGGCGATGTCGTGCACGAAGCCGCCGGCCCGGGTGAACGCGCCGTTGTCCGGACCGAGGTCCCAGCCGCGGTCCGTCGGGAACGCGGTGATCGCGTCCCGGTCGTCGGCGACCAGCCGCCAGAGGTCCTCCGGCGAGGCGACCCCGCCCGGGTAGCGGCACGCCATGGCGACGATCGCGATCGCCTCGTCGCTCGCCGGCGCGACCGCGCCGACGGTGTCGGGGGAGTGGTCGTCCAGCAACTCGGCCAGCAGGTACTCGGCGAGCAGCACCGGGGTCGGGTAGTCGAAGACCAGGGTCGCCGGGAGTTGCAGTCCGGTGCCGGTGGAGAGACCGTTGCGCAGCTCGACAGCGGTGAGGGAGTCGAAACCGAGCTGGGAGAACGCCCGCCTGGGATCCAGCCCCTGCGGGGAGACGAAGCCGAGCACGGTGGCCACCTGGGTGCGCACCAGGTCCAGCAGCGCCTCGGCGCGGCCGTCCTGCGGCAGGGCCAGCAGCCGCTGGCGCAGCGCCGGGTCGGTGGCGCGGGAGGTCGCCCGGACGCGGCGGGCCGGACCTCGGAACAGGCCGCGCAGCAGCTGCGGCAGGGTGCCGGCCGCAGCCTGGGCGCGGAACACCGTCGGCTCCAGGCGGATCGGGACCAGTTGCGGGCGCTCGGCGGTGAACGCGGCGTCCAGCACCGCGAGACCGTCCTCGGTGGCGAGCGGGAGGATGCCCGCCCGCTCCATCCGGGCCTGGTCCACCTCGTCCAGCTCCGCCGTCATGGCGCTGTGCTCGGCCCACAGGCCCCACGCGAGGGAGACCGCGGGGAGGCCGGCCGCGTGGCGGTTGTGCGCCAGGGCGTCCAGCACGGTGTTGGCGGCCGCGTAGCTCGCCTGACCGGCGCTGCCGAGCACGCCGGCGGCGGAGGAGAAGAGCACGAAGGCCGACAGCCCGTGGTCGAGGGTCAGCTCGTGCAGGTTGAGCGCGCCGTCCACCTTGGGGCGCAGCACCCGGTCCACCCGCTCGGGCGTCAGCGAGGCGATCACGCCGTCGTCCAGGACGCCCGCCGCGTGCACGACGGCGGTCAGCGGGTGCTCGGCCGGGACCTGTGCCAGCTCGGCGGCCAGGGCGTCGCGGTCGGCGACGTCGCAGGCGGCGAACCGGACGGTGGCGCCCAGCCCGGTCAGCTCGGCGGCCAGCTCGTCCGCACCGGCGGCGCCGCCGCCCTGCCGGCTGAGCAGCAGGAGCTGTCGGACGCCCCGTTCGGCGACCAGGTGACGCGCGACCAGCGCGCCCAGGGCTCCCGTGGCACCGGTGATCAGCACGGTGCTCGCGGGGTCGATCCCGGGCACCGGGGCGGCGGTCGGCGCCGCGGCCCGGGCCAGCCGCGCGACGTGCGGAACGCCGTCGCGCAGTGCCAGGCACGGCTCGTCCAGTTGCAGGGCGGCGGCGAGCGCCTGCTCCGAGGCGTCCAGCCCGTCCAGGTCGACGAGCCTGATCCGGCCGGGGCTCTCGGTCTGGGCGGAACGCAGCAGGCCCCAGGCGGCCGCCTGGGCCAGGTCCACCGGTCGTTCGGTGTCCACGGCGACGGCGTCGCGGGTCACGAAGACCACGGAGGCGTCCTGCGGCAGCTCGTGGAGGCGGGCCAGGACGGCGGTGACGGCGTCCCCGGGGCTGTCGCCCCCGACCCTCAGCACCTGCGGCTCCGGGGCGGCCGGGGCGGGTGCGGGCAGGGGCACGGCCGGCCAGGTCAGCCGGTGCAGGGCACTGGCCCAGGCGCTGCCGGACGCGGCGGCGGGAAGTTCGCGCAGGGTGAGGCGGTCGACGGTGGCCACGGGCTGCCCGGTGGTGTCCGCGACCGTGAAGGAGAAGTCGGTGGCGCCGTGCCGGGTCATCCGGACCCGGAGGGCGGTGGCGCCGGTGGCGTGCAGCGAGACGCCCGACCAGGCGAACGGCAACTGCGGCCGGCCGCCCTCGTCGGAGAGCAGGGCGCAGGAATGCAGCGCGGCGTCGAGCAGGGCGGGGTGGAGGGCGAAGCGGGCGGCCTCGGCGTGCTTCTCCTCCGGCAGGGCGACCTCCGCGTACACGTCCTCGCCGACCCGCCAGGCGGCGCGCAGGCCCTGGAAGACGGGGCCGTAGCCGAAGCCGGCGCGGGCGAACTCCTCGTACAGCGTGTCGACCGGAACGGCGGCGGCCTCGGCCGGCGGCCAGGTGGGCAGCGGCAGGGGCTCGGCGGCGGTGCCCGTACCCAGGAACCCGCTGGCGTGCAGGGTCCAGGCGTCGTCGTCCTCGGCGGATTCCGGGCGGGAGTGGACGGTGAGGGTGCGTCGGGTGGAGTCGTCGGCCGCGGAGAGTGCGAGCTGGATCCGCACGGCGCCGGACTCGGGCAGCACCAACGGGGTGTGGAGGGTGAGTTCGGCCAGTTCGTCGCATCCGGCCTGCTCGCCGGCGCGCAGCGCCAGCTCGACGAAGGCCGTGCCGGGGACCAGCACATCGCCCTGGACGGCGTGGTCGGCGAGCCAGGGGTGGGTCGCGAGCGACAGCCGGCCGGTGAAGAGGTAGCCCTCGGAGTTGGCGAGCACCGTGACGGCGCCCAGCATCGGGTGCTCGACGGAGCCGAGGCCGGCCGACGAGACGTCACCGACGGATGGCAGGTCGTCCAGCCAGTAGTGCTGGTGTTGGAAGGGGTAGGTGGGGAGGTCGAGGTGGTGGGTGGGGGTGTTGAGGATGGTGGGCCAGTGGATGGGGGTGGTTG
>NZ_JBHVER010000309.1:0-6231 GCF_042802195.1 Kitasatospora sp. NPDC057500
CTGCTGTACGCGGCCCCGGAGGTGCTTCGGGGGTGCGCGTGTCACCGCAGGTCAAACGCTCGTTGTGGGCCCGGTGGGACTCGAACCCACGACACTGCGATCCTAAGTCGCAGCCCTCTAGCCAGCTGGGGTACGGGCGCACGTCGGCACAAGCTTACCGGCTGTCGGAGGTGCCGATGGAGGGTTTGCGGTTCCGTCCGCAGTAGGTCGGGGTGACGGCATGGCAGTTGGGGCAGAGCAGCCGGAGGTTCTCGCGCCGGTTGTCGAGCCAGTCGCCGTTGACGTGATCGACCTCCAGCGTCAGCGGACGTCCGCGCCAGAACGGCGGGGTGCCGCACCCGGAGCAGGCGTCCGGCGTGCCGAGGTGGACGAGCATGGCCCGCAGCCGGTCGCCGGGGACGCGGTGGCTTCCGGGCGGCAGTGCCACCAGGAGGGCGTCAGGACGGAGTCGGGGCCCCGTCCTCACGCCACGGTTGTGGGCCGACCCGGTGAAGTGGCCGGTATCCAGCTTGTGGCGGGCGATGGCGTCCTTGACGAGCCGGCGGGCCCCGCCGCTCTCGGAGAGGCCGAGTGCCCGGATCACGCCGGCGATGCTGGACTGCTCGCGGACGGCCGCGATCACCTGCTCGTCCCGGACCTCCCCGCGAAAGTGCGAGGTGTCGATGCCGAACTCGGCCAGTCGCCGCTTCATGTAGGAGTAGGCGCTGTCGTACGGCACCACACCCAGCTCGCGCAGCATCGGACCGATCCCGGTGGACTTCGCCGCGGCCTCGGCGAGCTGCTCCCGGCTGTAGGTCCGGCGTTCGTACGCGGGCCGGCCCCCGGTGAAGTGCGAGGTGTCGATGCCGTAGTGCCGCAACCGCTTGCTCAGGTAGCTGTGCGTGCCGCCTGCCATCGGTACGCCCAACCGCCTCATCATGTCGTTGACGCTGGACGACTCGGCGGCGGCCGCCGTCAGCAGCTCGCGGGTGTACTTGACCGTCATGGCTGTCCCTTCGGGCTCGCGCGCGCCCGTCCCCCGTCCGTGTGAACGATCGGTGCGTCGTTCGGTCACGGGGTTGAAGCGGGGTGGCCGACGGGCGGAGGGGAGTGGGGCGGGTGGGGCCGACGGGGGCGTCGGCGACCGTCGACAATCGGCCGATCGACCGGGGATGTTGGGGAATTGATTACCAATTGGTACAGACCTATTGACCTATGTGGTTCAGACCACATAGCTTCAGCGCCAATCTGGTTTCCCCCACGTGCGTGCTCCCCCACAGGCACGCGCCGACACTCTGCCCGGAGGACGAGTGTTGATCCGATCCTCGGCGGAGCGGCGTCCCACCGCCGCCCGTCGTTCCAAGAGCCCGGCGGCCCGCGCCGGCCTGGCCTCGATGGCGGCAGCCGCGATGGCCGGCCTGCTGGTGGCCACGCTGGGCGCGGCGCCCTCCCAGGCGTCCGCCACCGTTGACAACGCCGCCTGTCGCCCCGACGGCCTCTACGCCACGCCGGGCGTCGACGTCCCGTACTGCAGCGTCTACGACACCGAAGGCCGCGAGAAGATGGGCGCTGACCACCAGCGCCGCATCATCGGCTACTTCACCAGCTGGCGCACCGGCCAGGACGGCACCAAGCCGTACCTGGTCAGCGACATCCCGTGGGACAAGGTCACCCACCTCAACTACGCGTTCGCCCACGTCGATTCCGGCAACAAGCTGTCGGTCGGCTCGGACAACGCGCAGAACCCGGCCACCGGGATGTCCTTCCCGGGCGTGCCCGGCGCAGAGCTCGACCCGTCGCTGCCCTACAAGGGCCACTTCAACCTGCTGACGAAGTACAAGAAGCAGTACCCGAACGTCAAGACCATGGTCTCGGTGGGCGGTTGGACCGAGACCGGCGGGTACTTCGGGGACGACGGCAAGCGCGTCAACTCCGGCGGCTTCTACTCGATGACCGTCAACCCGGACGGCAGCGTCAACCAGGCGGGCATCGACACCTTCGCCAACTCGGCCGTCGACTTCATCAAGAAGTACGGCTTCAACGGCGTCGACATCGACTACGAGTACCCGACCTCGATGAAGGACGCGGGCAACCCGCTCGACTGGCAGATCGCCAACGGCAAGCGCGGTTCGCTGGCCAAGGGCTACGCGGCGCTGATGAAGACGCTGCGCGAGAAGCTGGACCGGGCCGGCGCCGCCGACGGCAAGCACTACCTGCTCTCGGTCGCGGCCCCGTCGTCCGGCTACCTGCTGCGCGGCATGGAGACCTTCCAGATCGCGCAGTACCTGGACTACGTCGACATCATGTCGTACGACCTGCACGGCTCCTGGAACAAGTACGTCGGCCCGAACGCCGCGCTGTTCGACGACGGCAAGGACGGCGAGCTGGCGGCGGCCAACGTCTACGGCACCGGCCAGTACGGCGGTATCGGCTACCTCAACGCCGACTGGTCGTACCACTACTTCCGCGGTGCGATGCCGGCCGGCCGGATCAACGTCGGCCTGCCGTACTACACCCGCGGTTTCAAGAACGTCCAGGGCGGCACCAACGGCCTCTGGGGCACCGCCTCCGCGACCACCTGCCCGGTCGGCTCCGGCCTGACCACGTGCGGTGACGGCGCGGTCGGCATCGACAACATCTGGAACGACAAGGACGACGCGGGCAAGGAGTCCCCGGCCGGGTCGAACCCGATGTGGCACGCCAAGAACCTGGAGAAGGGCATCGTGCCCGACTACCTCTCCAAGTACGGCGTGAGCGACACCGCCCTCCAGGGCAGCTACGTGCGCAACTACAGCTCCACCCTGGTGGCGCCGTGGCTGTGGAACGAGAGCAAGAAGGTCTACCTGTCCACCGAGGACGAGCAGTCGATCGCCGCCAAGGCCGACTACATCGTCAACCAGGGTGCCGGCGGCACCATGATCTGGGAGCTCGCGGGCGACTACAAGTGGGACGCGACCGCCAACGGCGGCAAGGGCCAGTACGTGCCCGGCAACACGCTGACCACGCTGATGTACGACAAGTTCAAGGCGGCCTCGCCGTACGGCGCGACCCGCTCGACGGTCGCGCTGCCGAAGCAGACCCTGCCGATCGACGTCTCGTTCACCAACTTCGCGCTCGGTGACTCGAACTACCCGATCAACCCGAAGATCCACATCGTCAACAACTCGACGATGACCCTGCCGGGCGGCACCGAGTTCCAGTTCGACTACAGCAACTCGGCCCCGGGCAACGCCAAGGACCAGTCCGGCTTCGGCCTGACCGTGATCCGCCAGGACCACACCGGCAGCGGCAACGTGGGCGGCCTCAAGGGCACCTACAACCGGGTCTCGGTGAAGCTTCCGGGCTGGCAGTCGCTCGCGCCGGGCGCGTCGATCGACATGGACTTCGTCTACTACCTGCCGGTGTCCACCCCGTCCAACTGGACGGTCAACGTGGCCGGGACGCTGTACGGCCTCAAGGGCGACCTGACCCGCGGTGCGGTGGACGGCGGCACCACGCCGACCCCGACCACGACGCCGACCACGACACCGACCACCACCCCGACCACCACGCCGACCACCACCCCGACCACGACGCCGACCACCACCCCGACCACCACGCCGACTACGCCGGCCGGTTGCGCGGGTGCGCCGAGCTGGGACGCGGGTACCACCTACGCCACCCCGACCAAGGTCTCCTGGAAGGGCCACTACTACCAGAACAAGTGGTGGACCAAGGGCGACGACCCGAGCGCCAGCGGCGCCTGGGGTGTCTGGAGCGACCTCGGCGCCTGCTGATGACAGCGGCTGCCTGAGGTGAGAGACGGCGGTGGCGGTGCACCCGGTCGGGGGGTGCGCCGCCACCGCTGCTTTTCGTTCCCGGGCCCGCTCCGGGCCCACGGGCCTACTTCTCGATGTCGCCGCGCATCTTGGTGAACAGGGCGGCGGCCTCGGCCGGGGTGGTCTTCGGGAACAGCGCGACGCCGGCCGTGGAGGCGTCGGACCAGCCGCAGACGACGTCCGTGGTGGGCGCCTCCGGCAGTTGCAGGCACTCCAGCGAGCCGCCGAGCGGGCCGGCCGGGTACGGGGTGGCGGTGGTCGGGTCGCCGCTGGAACCGTTCTGCAGGGCGTAGTCGATCATGCCGCGCCAGAGGTGCTCACGGCGCTTGGCCGGGTCCTCGGGGACGTTGTCGACGGCGATCAGCAGGATCCGGCGGCCGGAGGTCTGGCCGGGGCGGTCGAAGTTGGAGAGCACCAGGTGCATGTTCTCGCGCATCTCGCCCGGGTCGACGGCGACGTCGGAGACCGCGTCCTTGCCGGTGGTCCTCGTCAGTCCGCCGGCCGTCCCGGCCTCGACCACCCGGCGCTTGCCGGCCGGGGCCGCGGTGGCCGGGGCGGAAGCGGTGGGCTGTGCGGTCGCGGGGGCGCTCGCGGCGGGCTGGGTGGTCGGCCCGGGGGCCGGCTGGGTGGTGGCCGTCGCGGTGGCCTGCGGAGGTGCGGCGATGTCCTCGTTCTCCGGCCCGCAGGCGGTCAGCGCGAGCGCCGCGACGATCGCGCCGGCGACGGCGACACGGGCGGTGGACACGGGTCTGGCACTCTGCACTGCTCTACTCCTGTGGCAAGAACGGAACCCGGGCGACCGGCGCCCGGTGAGCAGAACGCTAGGGGGTGCCGGGCCCCGGCCGACAGGTTTCGGGCAGAGCGCGGACAGCACCGGGACACGGCGGTGACGAAGCGTCACTCGCCGCCGCCGTGTCCGGACGCTGCGTCAGGCCGTCTCGACCTTGAGGTCGCGCAGCAGCTTGGCCACGTGGCCGGTCGCCTTGACGTTGTACAGCGCGTGCTCGACCTTGCCCTGCTCGTCCACGATCACGGTGGAGCGGATCACGCCGGTCACGGTCTTGCCGTACAGCTTCTTCTCGCCGAACGCGCCGTAGGCCTCCAGCACCTTCTTCTCCGGGTCGGAGACCAGGGTGACCTTGAGGTTCTCGGCCTCGCGGAACCTGCCGAGCTTCTCCGGCTTGTCCGGCGAGACGCCGATGACGTCGTACCCGGCGCCGGCGAAGACCTCCAGGTTGTCGGTGAAGTCGCAGGCCTGCTTGGTGCAGCCGGGGGTGAGCGCGGCCGGGTAGAAGTAGACGATCACCTTGCGGCCGAGGTGGCCGGCGAGGGACACCTCGTTGCCGTCGGCGTCGGGCAGGGTGAAGGCGGGCGCGGTGTCGCCGGGCTGGAGACGCTCACTCACGGGATTTCTCCTGGTGCTGGACGGGCGGTCGTACCACGGCAAACTTACCTCCGATGGTGGGTGGGGCCGCGCGGCCCCGCGTGGTAGCTGACACACTGGGTCAGTCGCACAGGACGAACATCAGTGAATGGGGTGGCCCGAGTGGGCGAGGCGAGCAGTACGGACAAGTCGGCGCGGACGACCGCCCAGATCGAGGCGGACATCACCCGGACCCGCACCCAGCTGGCGGCGACGCTGGACGAGCTCGCCGTGCGCGTGCACCCGACCACCATCTCCGCCCAGGTCAAGGCGAAGGCCGTGGCGGCCGTCGAGGAGAAGGCCGGCCGGGCCTACGTGGCCGCGAGCGGCCTGGTCGAGCAGGCCCGCGCGCAGTTCGTGGACGAGAAGGGGCAGCCGCGCAAGGAGCGGATCGTCCCGGCCGCGCTGGTCGGCGTCGGCCTGGTGCTGCTGGTCGCCTCGGCGCGCAAGCGCCGCAAGGGCTGACCGAGGCCCCGCACTCCCCTCGGGCCGGGCACCCGGTGCCCGGCCCGGTGCTGTTCGCCCACCGGGCTGGCGTCACACGCCGGGCCCGGGACCGGTACCTTCGGGGTCGTGAGTACGAACGACGAACCGACCCAGCAGTCCCTCCCCGGCGAGGCCGAATCGCCGCGTCACGACCGGCTCGGCGAGAAGCTGCCGATCAAGATGCTGCACGACCGCGTGCTGGTGAAGACCGAGGCCGGCGAGGGCGAGCGCCGCTCCACCGGCGGCATCCTGATCCCGGCGACCGCGGAGATCTCCAAGCGCTGCGCCTGGGCCGAGGCGGTCGCCGTCGGCCAGAGCGTGCGCTCCGTCGAGCCCGGCGACCGGGTGCTCTACGACCCCGAGGACAAGCTGGAGGTCGAGGTCCGCGGCGCCACCTACGTGCTGCTGCGCGAGCGCGACCTGCACGCCGTCGCCGCCGACCGCTTCGAGGGGTCGGAGGACGCGACGGGGCTCTACCTGTAGCGGGAGCAGGGCTTTCGGCCCGGCTGCCGGTGACCGAGGTCA
>NZ_JBHVER010000310.1:0-6210 GCF_042802195.1 Kitasatospora sp. NPDC057500
GTCATGGGACCGGCCGACGGGGCCCTTCCGTCGTCGCTGCACCGGGTGCGGGCGCGGGACTTCAGCGGCGGTCGCCGCCGCCCGGGGGGAGGGAGAGCAGGCTGCGGTGGCGGCCGCCGCTGGTCGTGCCCGCGGGCGGGGCGGGCGCGGGCACCGGGACCGTCACCGGCGCAGGCGCGGGGACGTGCGCGGCCATCGGCGGCGGGGCGGCGCCGAGGTAGCCGGCCGCGATCCACCCCTGGCCGGTGCCCTCCTGGGCGGCGGGCGGCCGACCGGGGGCGGGGGTGGGGTGGAAGCCGGTGGTGTACGGGCCGGCGCCGTCGTTTGTGCGGCTCTGGCCCTGACCCTGACCCTGACCCTGGTCGTGGGGATGGGGATGGGGGTGGGCCGGGTGGCCGGTGTGGCCGAAGGGGTGGTCGGCCGGACCGGTGTGCTCGGGGCCGTTCGGCCGGCTCGGCATGAACTGCGGGATGCCGATCGCCTGCCCCGCGTACGTCTGGAAGGCCTGGTGCTGCGGCGGGTACGGGCGCGGGTCGGTGCGCGGGTCGGTGCGGGCCGGGGCGGCGTCGCGGACGGCGAAGCCGGTGAACCTCAGGTCCTCCTCGCCGGATCGGTCGCCCGGCAGCGCGCGGAAGAGCCGCCGGTACTCGGAGTACAGCTCGTCGTAGATCGGCGTCGTCGAGTGCGGGTGCTCCGCGTCGTACGACGGGCGCATGCCCGGGATCGAGCGGGAGGCGGGAGTGGGCCGCCGGGGGGAGGCGGGGACGTCGTAGCTGTACACGCAGGGCCCAACGAGCGAGGGCGCCGGGGGATGCGGGTGGGGAGGCGGGCCCGGCCGGTGGCGGCGGGGCCGCGGGGCCGGTGTGCGGCGGGCCCCGCGGCCTCTCCACGGCTCGGCTTCGGCCGGGGCGGCTCAGGTGCCGGCGAGCGGGAGGGAGGCGGCGACCACCTGGCCCAGCGTCACCGCCCGCTCCAGCGCCTGGCGCAGCAGGTCCTCGCGCGGCTGCCGGCCGACCGTCCCGGCCGGGACGGCGTACATGGTGACCTCGCCGAGCTGGTTGGCGGCGAACCGCCAGGCGTCGGTCACCTGGAGCGGCTGGTGGGCCTGCCACCAGCCCGTGCTGCCGCCGGAGGCCGAGGGCTGGAGGACGGCGTGCAGCTTGCCCATCGCGACCAGCACCGACCAGCCCGGCAGCTGGTCCGGCGTCTTGTCGAGGTCGGTGACCGGCTGGAAGCCCGCGTCCTGGAGCAGGTCGAGGAACTCGTCCTCGCCGGTGATGGTGCCCGGGCGGCCGACCGGGCCGGTCGGCTCGACGACCAGCGAGGCGTGGCCGGTGTCGCCGTGCAGGACCAGTCCGCAGGTGATGCCGAGGATCGCGGCCTGCCCGGGCGTGCCGGGCCGCCCGCCGGACGGGTCGGAGGCCGCGTCCGGCGCCGGGGCGGGGGCCGGGATCGGCGGTTGCGGCTGCGAGTGGGCGGGGACGGCCTCGGCGGCCGGGCCGCCCTGGGACTGGCTGATGCTGCGGACGGCGCCGGCCAGCTGCTCCTCGGAGACCGGGACCACCTGGGAGGGGATGCAGCGGGCGTGCGCGAAGGCCAGGACCGCCGTCTCCTCGCCGACGAACAGCACGGTGCTGGTGGGCTCCTGGAGCGCGTCGCCGGGCGTGCGGCAGGAGGTGCACTCGTAGCTGTCGGGCGCGTGGGCGCCGCCGAGCAGGCGGTCGGCCTCGTCGTCGCCGATCTCGGAACGGACCTCGTCGCTGACGTCGAGCATGCGCGGCACTGGGTGTCTCCTCGGTGCGGTGTCTGGGGTCGGATCGGTGCGGTGTCGGAACTCGGGGGCGGTGCGGTTTCGGGGGTCGGGCCGGGTGGGCGGAGGGCCGGCCCTGTTCGAGCCGGGGGCGGGGTCGGCCCGGCCGTCCTGCCCAACGGGCCCTTGTGGCAGGGGTCACGGGTGGGGGACCGGGGTGACGGGAATTGCCCCTGATTCGATCGCGGAGGGTGCCGGTGGCATCGCAATGTGTCGATCTCGGTGGCGAGGCTGCCGGAATCGAAGTGTGAGGTGAGCCACGGCCTGCGGATGTTTGATCTAGGAAATGTCGCTTAAAACGGACATTCGGGACATGAATGCCGGGCTGTTACCGGCGGTAATCCCCCGCTGAGCTGGGGAGACCCGTAAGTGTTTGGATCCCCGGCGGCCGACTCGTAGCTTCTTTGGCGGTGCAACGAGCACCACCCGGGTTCACCCCCGACGCACAGCCCGCCGGTTCGCCCGGCGCCGGCCGTGCCCGCCGATGCGACCGCTCGAACAGGTCGCCGGTGCGTGGCGGGTGGCCAGGGGCGGCGCGGGACGTCAGACACGTCTCCGGCCGCCCGACGGACGCGGTGAGCGATTCCAGTCCTCTTCCAGGGCTTGGTTCCGCATGCCCGCCCGGGGCTGTCGAGAGGAACCCCATGACCTTCCGTAACGAGTCCGCCGCTGCCACCACCACCTCCGCCACCAAGCGCAACCGCGTCCGGATGGCTGTCGTGGCGGGCGCCGCTGTCGCGGCCCTGCCGGTGGCCGGCCTCGTCACGGCCACCTCGGCCTCCGCCGCCTCCGTCTCCACCTGGGACGCCGTCGCCCAGTGCGAGAGCGGCGGCAACTGGGCCATCAACACCGGCAACGGTTTCTACGGCGGTCTGCAGTTCACCTCCAGCACCTGGGCCGCCTTCGGTGGCACCGCCTACGCCCCGCAGGCCAACCTGGCCACCAAGGCGCAGCAGATCGCCGTCGCCGAGAAGGTCCTCGCCTCGCAGGGCCCGGGCGCCTGGCCCGTCTGCTCCGTCAAGGCCGGTCTGACCAAGGGCGGCGCCCCGGCCGCCGTCGACACCTCGGCCCCCGCCGCGAAGCCGGCCGCCCCGGCCCCCGCCGCGAAGCCGGCCGCCCCGGCCGCCACCCCGAAGCCGGCCGCGCCGAAGCCGGCGGAGGCCCCGAAGGCCGCCGCCGCCGCGCCGAAGGCCGCCCCGAAGGCCGCCGAGGCCCCCAAGGCCGCCCCGAAGGCCGACCCGAAGGCCGACAAGGCCGCGAAGCAGGCCAAGGGTGCCTACACCGTCAAGGCCGGCGACACGCTGAGCACCATCGCCGCCGCGCAGGGCGTCGACTGGCACGACCTGTACAACAAGAACGCCAAGGTCATCGGCGCCAACCCGAACCTGATCTTCCCGGGCCAGACCCTCAGCGTCTGATCCGAGTCCGATCCGACCGGTTCGGTCGCCCGGTTCGGTCGCCCGGTCTGGTCGCCGGGTGTGATCGCCGGGTGTGATCGTCCGGTTCGACGGCCGCCTCCTCGCACTGCGGGGAGGCGGCCGTCGGCGTGCGGCGGGCTGCTGTGCAGCGCGGGTCGTTGTCGGAGGGGTGCGCGAGGATGGGGGAGTGACCCAGGGCGAGTTGTTCGGCGGCCCCTTCGACGCCGCCGCCGGGCGCGGGCGCTCCGAGCCGGCGCCCGGTGCCGTGCTGCTCCCGGGCTGGCTGGACGCGGCGGCGCAGTCGCGGCTGGTCGCCGCCTGCCGTGAGTGGGCCCGCCCGCCCGCCGGGATGCACACCGTCCGGATGCCCACCGGCGGGCTGATGTCCGTGCGGATGGTCGGCCTGGGGTGGCACTGGTACCCGTACGGCTACTCCCGCACCGCCGAGGACGGCGCGCCGGTCAAGCCGTTCCCGCCCGGGCTCGGCGCACTGGCCCGGCGCGCGGTGGCCGAGGCGTACGGAGCGGACGCCGGCGAGGTCGCGGGCGCGGCCGGGTACGCGCCGGACATCGCGATCGTCAACCACTACCCGCACGGCGCCAGGATGGGCCTGCACCAGGACCGCGACGAGCGGACGGACGCCCCGGTGGTCTCGCTGTCGCTCGGCGACACGTGCGTGTTCCGGCTCGGCAACACCGAGACCAGGACCAGGCCGTGGACCGACCTGGAGCTGCGCAGCGGGGACCTGCTGGTGTTCGGCGGGCCGGCCAGGTTCGCGTACCACGGGGTGACGCGGACCCTGCCCGGCACGGCGGACCCGGCGCTGGGGCTGACCGGGCGGCTGAACATCACCGTGCGGCAGTCGGGGCTCTGAGCGCCGCCCGTCCGCCCGGTGCTGTTCAGCCGCCCGTGTTCGACCTCGTTCGACCTCGTTCGAGTGAATCGGCCTCCGCGGCCCCGGTGCGGGGAATGCCCCGGCTCGCTGAGGAATTCGATTGAGCTGGAGAATTCGAGAGAACGGGTCGCGGCAGCCGGGCGGAAGACCTCCGGCCGGGCGGCGGCCCGGAGAGGACGTGTTCCATGGGTACCCCGGTCGACGATCTCGTCGCGCTGCTGGACCTTGAGCAGATCGAGCTGAACATCTTCCGCGGGCGCAGCCCCGAGGAGGCGCTCCAGCGCACGTTCGGCGGACAGGTCGCCGGCCAGGCGCTGGTCGCGGCGGGCCGCACGGTGGACGGCGACCGGCCGGTCCACTCGCTGCACGCCTACTTCCTGCGTCCCGGTGTGCCCGGGGTGCCGATCGTCTACCAGGTGGACCGGCTGCGGGACGGCCGCTCGTTCACCACCCGCCGGGTGCTGGCGATCCAGGGCGGACGGTCGATCTTCGCGCTGACCGCCGACTTCCACGCCCCGGAGCCGGACAGCATCGAGCACCAGTTCCCGATGCCCGAGGTCCCGGCCCCCGAGAAGCTGCCCAGCGCGCTGGACGAGGTCGGCTCCCGGCTGGGCGAGCTGCCCCCGTTCATCAGCCGGCGCCAGCCGTTCGACATCCGCTACGTCGACCGGCTGCGCTGGAGCACCGAGGAACTGGAGGGCGTCGAGGCGCGCAGCGGCGTCTGGCTGCGGACCAACGGCGAGCTGCCCGACGACCCGCTGATCCACGTCTGCGCGCTCACCTACGCGAGCGACATGACCCTGCTGGACGCCGTCCGGGCCCCCGTCGAGCCGCTCTGGGGCACCCGTCACTTCGACATGGCCTCGCTCGACCACGCGATGTGGTTCCACCGGCCGTTCCGGGCCGACGACTGGCTGCTCTACCAGCAGGAGTCCCCGATATCCCACGGCGCCCGGGGCCTGGCGCGCGGGCAGATCTTCGACCGGAGCGGTCAGCTGGTGGTGTCGGTGGTGCAGGAGGGCCTGTTCCGCCGGATCAAGGACTGACCGGTTGGGTGTGCCGGTCGGGTGTGACCTGCCGGTGTGACCGGAGTGTGGAGCCGTGTGGCCGGCGGGTTGAGCGGTGTGACGGCCGGGCGACGGGATCCGGTCCCGGGAATGCCCGGCCGGGGTGTGGGATGTTCGATGGGGTGACGGAGTACGGACGGCCCGCCCGGCGGGCCCTGGACCACAGTGGGAGGGCGAGCCGATGACGGCGACGGCCGCGGAGGAATGGAAGCACTGGAGCGATCGGCGGGCTGCGACGGTCAGCGCCCCGCACGGTCAGCTGGCGCTCACCGGCACGTACTGGCTGGAGCCGGAGCCCGCGGAGATCCCCGGGCTGCCCGGGGTCTGGTGGACCGACGCCGAGGGCGTCCGGGTCCGGGCGGCGGGGGCCGACGGCCTGGTCGTCGCGGGTGAGGCCGCTCCTGTCGACGGCGAGGTGCTGCTGCGCCCGGACACCGATCCGGCGGCGGACACCGCGACGCTGGGCGAGCTGCTGCTGGTGCCGATCGAGCGCGAGGGCGAGCTGGCGCTGCGGGTCTTCGACCCGGCGGCGCCCCGGCGGGCGTCGTTCGCCGGGATCTCCGCCTACCCCTACTCGCCGGAGTGGGCTGTCCCCGCGGTCTTCACCCCGTTCGAGGAGGAGCAGGCGCAGGCGGTGGTCGTCCCCAACGCCGACGGCAAGGAGCGCCCGCTGGCCGTCACCGGCCGGATCGCGTTCACCGTGGCCGGTGAGCACCGCACCCTGACGGTCAGCCGCTCGGCGAGCGGCCTGAGCGGTGTGATCGCCGACGCCACCAGCGGGCGGGACACCTACCGGTTCCGGTTCATCACCCTGCCCGCGCCGGACCAGGACGGGCGCACGGTGCTGGACCTGAACCGCGCCTACCTGCCGCCCTGTGCCTTCGCGGACCACTTCATCTGCCCGTTCCCGCCGCCCGGCAACCGGCTGGACTTCGCGGTGGAGGCGGGCGAGAAGCAGGTCCTCACCCGGTAGCGGGTCGGGGGGGGGCCGGCCCCCCGGCCCCGCCGCCCGGCCCGGGA
>NZ_JBHVER010000311.1:0-6185 GCF_042802195.1 Kitasatospora sp. NPDC057500
GGTCGGGAGCCCCCTCCAGGACTCCCGACCGGGGCCGCCGCTCGGTCCGGCTCAACCGGCTCGGCTCAGCGGTAGTTCACGTACTGGATCGCGAAGTCCAGGTCCTTGCCCTTGAGCAGTGCCTGGACGGCCTGGAGGTCGTCACGGCTCTTCGAGCTCACCCGCAGCTCGTCGCCCTGGACCTGGGCCTTCACGCCCTTGGGGCCCTCGTCCCGGATGATCTTCGCGATCTTCTTGGCATCGTCCTGGGAGATGCCCTCCTTCACGTCCGCGAAGATCTTGTACTCCTTGCCGGACAGCTGCGGGTCCTTGGCGTCCAGCGCCTTCAGCGACAGACCGCGCTTGATGAACTTGCTCTGCAGCACGTCCAGGATGGCCTTGACGCGCTCCTCGCCGTTGGCCTTCATCTCGATCGTCTCGCCGGAGCGCTTGATGTCGGCGCCGACGTTCTTGAAGTCGAAGCGCGTGGAGATCTCGCGGGAGGTCTGGTTGATCGCGTTGTCGACCTCCTGCCACTCGACCTTCGAGACGATGTCGAAACTGGAGTCGGCCATGGGTGTTGGTCTCCTTGATGCTCTGGCTGCACTGACACGGCCCGTCCCACCGGACGCCCGCCGCCCCAGCCTATCCAGCCCGCCCCCGCCCCCGCCCAGGACAGCCACGCCACACCCGCCTATCCAGCCCCACCGAACCGGGTGGCGGACCACCCCCCGGCATCGGGTAAGGTTTACCCAGTCGAACGGGGCGAGCCCCCGGGAGGCGAACATCCTGGCTGGTTGCCCGAGCGGCCAAAGGGAGCAGACTGTAAATCTGTCGCGCAAGCTACGCAGGTTCGAACCCTGCACCAGCCACAGGATAGATGGAAGGCCCCCGGTTCACGGAGACGTGGACCGGGGGCCTTTTGTCGTTTTCGGGGGTCAGTCGGGGAGGGTGAGGAGGAGGGTGGCGGCGGTGGGGGTGTCGGGGGCGGTGTGGGTGGGGGTGGGGTGGGACGGGGGGAGGGGTGGGGGTGGGGTGGGGGTGATCCAGATGGAGCGGAGGCCGGTGGCGTGGGCGCCGCGGAGGTCGGTGGCGGGGTTGTTGCCGACCATCCAGTCGGCGGGGGTGAGGGTGCGGCCGAGGCGGGTGGCGGCGAGGTGGAAGATCTCGGGGGAGGGCTTGCGGGCGCCGGCCTCCTCGGAGACGCAGACGGTGTCGACGGCGGGGAGCAGGCCGGTGCGGGCGAGTTTGGCGCGCTGGATGTCGGTGGAGCCGTTGGTGACCACGGCGATGGTCCAGCCGGCCGCGCGGAGGGCGGCGAGGGCTTCGGGGACGCCCGGGATCAGGTGGGTGCGGGCGGCTTCGTGGGCGACGTGCTCCTCCCAGAGGGCGGCGCCGGAGTGGGGGAGGCCGTAGCGGGCGGCGATGCGGGTGAAGCCCGCGGGGGAGCGGTCGACGAGGAGGAGGCCGTGGACGGCGGGGGCGGCCTCGGCGGGCAGGCCGTGGGTGGCGCAGAAGGCGGCGGTCCAGGCGTCGGCGGCGCCGTCGCGTTCGACGAGGGTGTGGTCCAGGTCGATGAGGAGGAGGGGGGAGGAGGGGCGGGGCGGGGCCTGAGGGTGGTGGGGCATGTGCGGAGGGTAGTGGACGGCAGGAGGCGAGGGTTATTGCGAATGACTTGCAATTACCTGACCCAGGCAGCACAGTGGTGGGGCAGGGGTGGGGTCGGACCGTTCAGCTTGGCCGCCGAGCAGTCCCGGGCCGTGTGCGAGCGCGCCGGGAGTCCTCCGTGAGAGCTGATCGTCTTCCCAACCGGCGCCCGCCGGGACAGCGGTCCGCCCACCCTGTCCAGCCGTCGTCAAGGGCCCGTCAAGAGCGGGCCGCCGCGCGTCAGGAACGCGTAGCGGACACCTGGCGGAGCCGGACGCCGCCCGCAGGATCGGAGCAACCGATCGACTGCGGAGGTCCCGTCCGATGTCCAGCCCCCTCGTCGCGGCCGTCGCCGCCGAACCGCAGCCACCGGATACCGCCGCCGCCGGCGATGCCGCCGCCGACCGGCACCGGCTGACCGCGCTCGGCGGCCTGGCGGCGCTGTCGCTCGACGCGATGGCCTCGGTGGCGTACGGGCCGGAGTCCGTGGTGCTGGTGCTCGCCGCGGCGGGGGCGTACGGCCTGGGGTTCACGCTGCCGGTCACGGCTGCGATCGCGGTGCTGCTGGCCGTGCTGGTCGCCTCCTACCGGCAGGTCATCGCGGCCTTCCCGGACGGCGGCGGCTCCTACGCGGTGGCCAAGGCACACCTGGGGCGGCGGACGGCGCTGACCGCCGCGGCCTCGCTGGTGGTGGACTACGTGCTGAACGTGGCGGTCTCGGTGACGGCCGGCGTCGCGGCGCTCACCTCCGCCGTGCCGGGACTGTACGAGGACCGGGTGTGGCTCTGCCTGGGCGTGCTGGCGCTGGTGACGGCGGTGAACCTGCGGGGGATCGCCGAGTCGGCCCGCTGGTTCCTGGCGCCGACCGCCGTCTTCGTGCTGTCGATCCTGGCGATCGTCGTGGTCGGCCTGTTCCGGGACGCGCCGGTGAGCACGGCGGCGGCCGACGGGCACGCGTCGGTGCTGGCGGAGAACGCCACGGCGGTGGGCGCCCTGCTGCTGCTCAAGGCCTTCGCGGCCGGCTGCTCCGCGCTGACCGGCGTGGAGGCGGTGGCGAACGCCGTCCCGTCCTTCCGCACGCCGGGCGTGAAGCGCGCGCAGCACACCGAGGTCGCGCTCGGCGCGCTGCTCGGCATGATGCTGATCGGACTGGCCGTGCTGATCGGCCGCTTCCACCTCCAGCCGGTCGAGGGCGTCACCGTGCTCGCCCAGCTGGCAGACGCCTCGCTCGGCCACGGCGCCGGCTTCTACCTGGTGCAGTTCGCCACCGTGGTCCTGCTGGGCCTGGCCGCCAACACCTCCTTCGGCGGCCTGCCGGTCCTGCTCCACCTGCTCGCCCGCGACAACCACCTGCCGCACGTCTTCGCCCTGCGCGCCGACCGCCAGGTGCACCGGCACGGCGTGCTCTTCCTGGCCGCCGTCTCCGCGGTGCTGCTGGCCGGCTCCGGCGGCGACGTCAACAGCCTGGTGCCGCTCTTCGCGATCGGCGTGTTCGTCGGCTTCACCATCTGCCAGGTGGGCATGGTCCGCCACTGGTACGCGCAGAAGCCGGCCGGCTGGCGGTGGAAGGCGGCGCTGAACGGCTTCGGCGCGCTGCTCACCGGCACCGCCGCGCTCGTCGTCACCGGAACCCGGTTCACCGAGGGCGCCTGGGGCATCTGCCTGGCCCTGCCGCTGCTGGTGCTGCTGTTCGAGGCGGTGCACCGCGGCTACGCCCGGATCGGCGAGCGGCTGGAGGTGGGGCGGGTCCCCGGCCCGCTCACCCCGCAACGCAGCCTGGTGGTCGTCCCGGTCACCGCGATCACCCGGCTGACCCGCGACGGCCTCTCCGCCGCGCTCTCGCTCGGCGACGAGGTCCTCGCCGTCACCGTCGTCCACGAGCCGGCCGAGGCCGAGGCGCTGCGCCGGGACTGGGAGCTGTGGCGGCCGGGCGTGCCGCTGATCGAGGTCCCGGACGCCCACCGCCGCCTCGGCCCGCCGATCGCCGCCTTCGTCAACGACCTCGCCGCCGAGCACGCCTACGACCGCCTGACCGTCCTCATCCCCGAGGTGGAACCGGTCCGCCCCTGGCGGCGCGCGCTGCAGAACCGTCGCGGCGCCGTCATCGACCGGGCGCTGCGCAGGCACACCGACGCGGTGGTCTGCCGGCTCCGGATGCGGATGTGAACGGTGCCCGGCGCTCCGTGGTACCGCGGTGCGGATTGCTGCGATATGCCCCATATGGGCGGTCTGATGGTCATATCTTGACGATGTCTTAACGGCCCCCCTCAATGCCCTCGGTACGCCCCCGCGCGGCCCGCGCCCCCTCGCGCGTAGCGGCTCCGACCTGCGGAAACATCCCGCCCGTCCGTCCCGCGGAGCGTCATGAGCACGCCGGAACGGCTCATTGCGCACCCGTCGCACACGCTTACGCTCGCCGATGTGTTCAACCTGCCCCAGGCGCTCAAGCGCCTCGTGATCGGCAGGGCCATGCGCAGCGAGGAACTCGGCGAGACCCTGCTCCCCAAACGCCTGGCCCTGCCGATCTTCGCCTCCGACCCGCTCTCCTCGGTCGCCTACGCGACCCAGGAGATCCTGCTGGTGCTCACCGTCGGCGGCACCGCCTTCCTCTACCTGACCCCGTGGGTCGCGGCCGGCGTGGTCGCGCTGATGGCGGTCGTGGTGATGTCCTACCGCCAGGTCGTGCACGCCTACCCGAGCGGCGGCGGCTCCTACGAGGTGGTCTCCCGCAACCTGGGCGCCAACTCCGGCCTGGTGGTGGCCGCCTCGCTGCTGGTCGACTACGTGATGACGGTCGCCGTCTCGGTGGCCTCCGGCGTGGACAACATCATCTCGGCACTGCCCTCGCTGGCGGACCACCGGGTGGAACTGGCGCTCGGCTTCGTCCTGCTGCTGATGGCGATGAACCTGCGCGGCGTCCGCGAGTCCGGCAGGGCCTTCGCCGCGCCGACCTACCTGTTCATCGGCGCGATCCTGCTGATGGTGGTCACCGGTCTGATCCGGGCGGTGTTCGGCGACGCGCCGGTGGCGTCCAGCGCCGCCTACGGGATCGTGCCGGAGGACGGCAAGGACACCCTGGCCGGGCTGGGGCTGCTGATGCTGGGCCTGCGCGCCTTCGCCTCCGGCTGCACGGCGCTGACCGGCGTGGAGGCGATCTCCAACGGCGTGCCGGCGTTCCGGGCGCCGAAGTCGCGCAACGCCGCCGCGACCATGGCCGTGATGGGCACCACGGCGGTGGTGATGTTCGTCGGCATCACGGCCCTGGCGCTGATCTCCGACGTCCACATCGCCGACGACACCTGCCACCTCAGCGGCTTCCCGGGGGACTGCGCGAGCGCGCCGCAGCAGACCGTGATCGCCCAACTGGCGGCGGCGGTCTTCGGCGGCGACCACAGCCTCCTCTTCTACGCCGTCCAGGCGGTCACCGCGCTGGTGCTGATCCTGGCCGCCAACACGGCGTTCAACGGCTTCCCGCTGCTCGCCTCGATCCTGGCCGAGCACCGCTACCTGCCCCGGCAGATGCACACCCGCGGCGACCGGCTGGCCTTCTCCAACGGCATCATCGCGCTCGCGGTGGTGGCCGGCGGGCTGCTCTGGCTGTACGACGCGGACGTCACCAGCCTGATCCACCTCTACATCCTGGGTGTCTTCACCTCCTTCACGCTGTCGCAGATCGGCATGGTGCGGCACTGGAACCGGGCCCTGGCCACCGGGACCGACCCGGCGGTGCGTCGTGCCGCCCGGCGCTCCCGGGTGATCAACTTCGCCGGCGGGGTCACCACCGCGCTGGTGCTGGTCATCGTGCTGCTGACCAAGTTCACCCAGGGCGCCTGGCTGGCCGTGACGGCGGCGGCGGTGCTCTGGCTGATGATGCGCGGCATCCGGCGGCACTACGACCGCGTCGCCGAGGAGCTGGCGGTGGACGACGCGCGGGCCGGGTCCGCGGGGGCCGGGTCGGCGCGGCCGTCCAGGGTGCACGGCATCGTGCTGGTCTCCCAGGTGCACAAGCCGACCCTGCGGGCGCTCGGCTACGCGCAGGCGTTCGCGCCGGACTCGCTGGAGGCGCTCACCGTCGCGGTGGAGCGGGACGCCACCGGGGAGTTGGAGCGCCGGTGGCGGGAGCTGGACGTCCAGGTGCCGCTGAAGGTGCTGGACTCGCCGTACCGGGAGATCACCAAGCCGGTGGTGCAGTACGTGCGGGAGCAGCGGCGGAGCAGCCCGCAGGACGCGGTGGCGGTGTTCATCCCCGAGTACGTGGTCGGCCGCTGGTGGGAGCACCTGCTGCACAACCAGTCGGCGCTCTGGCTGAAGAGCCGGCTGCTGTTCACCCCGGGGGTGATGGTGATCAGCGTGCCGTGGCAGCTGACCTCCTCGGACAAGGCGAACCGGCCCTCGCGGCGCGCCCCGGGAGCGGTCCGGCGCGGCGAGCCCGCGCTGGGCACAGAACCGCGCACAGAGCCGCGCACAGAGCCGAGCACAGCGCCTCGCGCCGAGCGGGAGAAGGCGTCGGCCCGCGACCGCGCGTAGGGCGTCCGCGCACCCGGACGAGGCCCCGGACC
>NZ_JBHVER010000312.1:0-6113 GCF_042802195.1 Kitasatospora sp. NPDC057500
CCCTCCCACCGGGGAGGGGGCCCGCCCTTCGTCGTCGGTGCCGCCCGCGCGGCGGACCGCTACGGCAGGGCCAGCATCCGGTCCAGCGCCGCCTTGGCGTGCTTCTCGGTCTCCGGGTCGACGGTGATCACGTTCGGCACCCGGCCCTCGACCAGCGACTCCAACGCCCAGACCAGGTGCGGCAGGTCGATCCGGTTCATGGTCGAGCAGAAGCAGACCGCCCGGTCCAGGAAGACGATCTCCTTGTCCGGGTGCGCCTTGGCGAGCCGGCGGACCAGGTTCAGCTCGGTGCCGATGGCCCACTTGGAGCCGGGCTCGGCGGCGTCCAGCGCCTTGATGATGTACTCGGTCGAGCCCACCATGTCGGCGGCCGCGACGACCTCGTGCCGGCACTCCGGGTGCACCAGGACGGTGACGCCGGGGATCCGCTCGCGCACGTCGTTCACCGAGTCCAGGGTGAAGCGCCCGTGCACCGAGCAGTGGCCGCGCCAGAGGATCATCTTCGCGTCCCGCAGCTGCTCGGCGGTCAGGCCGCCGTTCGGCTTGTGCGGGTTGTAGACGACGCAGTCGTCCAGCGAGAAGCCCATGTCGCGCACCGCGGTGTTGCGGCCGAGGTGCTGGTCGGGCAGGAACAGCACCTTCCGGCCCTGCTCGAACGCCCACTCCAGCGCCCGCTTGGCGTTGGAGGAGGTGCAGATGGTGCCGCCGTGCCGGCCGGTGAAGGCCTTGATGTCGGCGGAGGAGTTCATGTACGAGACCGGGACGGTGACGTCGGCTATGCCGGCGTCGGTCAGGACGTCCCAGCACTCGGCGACCTGCTCGGCGGTGGCCATGTCGGCCATCGAACAGCCGGCCGCGAGGTCCGGCAGGACGACCTGCTGGGCGTCGCCGGTGAGGATGTCGGCTGACTCGGCCATGAAGTGCACACCGCAGAAGACGATGTACTCGGCCTCCGGGCGGGCCGCCGCGTCGCGGGCGAGCTTGAAGGAGTCGCCGGTGACGTCGGCGAACTCGATCACCTCGTCGCGCTGGTAGTGGTGGCCCAGGATGAAGACGCGGTCGCCGAGCGCGGCCTTGGCCGCCCGGGCGCGCTCGACGAGGTTCGGGTCGGAGGCCGGGGGGAGGTCACCGGGGCATTCGACGCCGCGCTCGCTGTTCGGGTCGGCCTCGCGGCCGAGCAGCAGCAGAGCGAGCGGCGTCGGGGTGGGGTCGACGCCGTAGGTCTCGGTGATGGTGGTGGTCACGGGCGGGTGCCCTTCTGTGCGGCCGATCAAGCGGTGCAGCCTTTTCGTCTATCTGACGCAATCTATGATAACCGGTTAGCGTCAGAGTGACGATGGCCGTCCTGTCGATGTGACGAGAACCGCTCGCCGGTTCGGAGCCTTCCCGGCCTCCTGCGGCGTGGCCGAAACGGGATCCGGGCCCGTCCGGGTTTCGCTGGTCACATGAAGGCAATCGCGATCCACCGCTACGGCGGCCCCGAGGTGGTCGAGTACACCGACCTGCCCGATCCGAAGGTCGGCCCGGACTCGGTCCTGGTGCAGGTGAGGGCGGCCGGGGTGAACCCGGTCGACTGGAAGGTGCGGGAGGGGCGGCTGGACGGCCTGCTCGACGCGCACTTTCCGCTGGTCATGGGCTGGGACGCGGCCGGGGTGGTCCGGGCGGTGGGTGGCGGCGTCACCGAGTTCGCCCCCGGCGACGAGGTCTACGGCTACGTCCGCAAGGACGCCGTCGAGCACGGCACCTACGCCGAACTGGTCTCCGCGCCCGTCCGCACGCTGGCCCGCAAGCCGGCCTCGCTGGACTGGGCGCAGGCCGGCGGGCTGCCGCTGGCCGGGCTCACCGCCCTCCAGGCGCTGCGGGCGGTGCGCGTCGGTGCCGGGGACACCGTCCTGGTGCACGCCGCCGCCGGCGGGGTCGGCCACCTGGCGGTCCAGATCGCCAGGGCCTTCGGCGCCCGGGTGATCGGCACCGCCGGCGAGCGCAACCACGACTACCTGCGCTCGCTGGGCGCCGAGCCGGTCCGGCACGGCGAGGGCCTGGCGGACCGGGTCGGGGCGCTCGCCCCGCAGGGCGTGGACGCCGCGCTGGACCTGGTCGGCGGCGACGCCGTCGAGGTCTCGGCCGGGCTGGTCGCCGACCCGGCGAGGATCGCCTCGATCGCCGACTTCGGGGTCAAGGCGCGCGGCGGGCGGTACGTCTGGGTCCGCCCGGACGCCGCCGGGCTGGCCGAACTCGCCGCACTCGCCGACGACGGGCGGCTGACCGTGACCGTCGCCTCCACCTTCCCGCTCGCCCAGGCCGCCTCGGCCCAGGCGCTCAGCGCGGAGGGGCGCACCCGGGGCAAGATCGTCCTGCTGACGGGCTGAGGGCTCGGGTGAGCGGCGACCGGACCGGTGTCATTCGTCAGAGGTGGACTCACTCCTGTCATCCGCCAGAATGGGTGCCGAACCGTTTCGGCGGGCCGCCGCCGTCCCGCCTCCGTTCCCGACGCCGCACGACCCGTGGAGCCCCGCACCAATGAGCAGCAGCCGAGCGCACGAGACGGTCGGGGCCTCCCTGGACGAGACCGACCGCCTCCTCCTCGCCCGGCTGGCCGGGGACGGCCGCGCCTCCTACGCGGAGATCGGCCTCCAGGTGAACCTCTCCGCCACCGCCGTGCGCCGCCGGATCGACCGGCTGCGGGCCCGCGGGGTGGTCCGCGGCTTCACCGTGGTGCTCGACCCCTCGGTGCTCGGCTGGCAGACCGAGGCCTTCGTCGAGGTCTACTGCCGCGAGCGGACCGCCCCCGAGGAGATCCTCGCCAGCCTGCGCCAGTTCCCCGAGGTGGTCGCCGCCTGGACGGTCACCGGCGACCCGGACGCGCTGGTCCACCTGCGGGCCGCCGACATGCGGCACCTGGAGGCGGTCATCGAGCGGATCCGCCGCGAGCCCGGCGTCCAGCGCAGCCGCTCCTCCGTCGTCCTCTCCCAGCTCATCGGCTGACCCCTTCCGGGGCCCGCGCAGGAATCCTGCGCGGGCCCCGCCGAAGACGCCCGAAAGCTGCCCGACCGGCCGCGTTCCGACGCGCGGCCGGGGCCCGTCGCTGCCTACGCTGATCACGTCCGGCCGCACGGTGCCGATCCCCGTGCCGCCGGACCCTCCCCGACACCCCACAGCCGAGAGGGACACCCGTGTCCGCAGCCCCCGACCGCATGCACCGGCCCGACAGCGACCTGGTCGACCTGGTTTTCGACTACATGCGCGAGCGGCTGCAGTACGACCCCGTCCCGCTCGACCACCCCGGTGACGGCGAGCACCTGCGCGCCCGGCTGTCCGGCCTGCTCAACCAGGACGGCAACAACGCGGCCGACGTGCTCAAGCTCTACGACCACGAGCTCTCCCGCGCGGTGATCTCCGCCGACAGCCCGCGCTACCTGTCCTTCATCCCGTGCGCCCCCACCAAGGCCGCGCTGCTCTTCGACATGGTCGTCTCCTGCGCCTCGCTCCAGGGCATCTCCTGGCTGGAGGCGGCCGGGGCGATCGCCGCCGAGAACCAGGTGCTGCGCCTGATAGCGGACCGCGCGGGCATGCCCGACTCGGCCGGCGGCGTCTTCGTCTCCGGCGGCTCGGCCGGCAACCTCTCCGCGCTGGTGGTCGCCCGCGACACCGCCCGCCGGCGCCTCGGCGTCGGGCCGGAGGCCCGGCTGCGGATCGCCGTCGCCGACCAGGTGCACTCCTCGGTCAAGAACACCTTCAACATCATCGGCGTCGAGGCGTTCAAGGTGCCGACCGTGAACCGCCGCTTCACCGGCGAGGCGCTGCGCGCGGCACTGGCCGCCGACCCGCACCCGGAGACCGTGATCGCCGTCGTCGGCACCGCCGGCACCACCAACGAGGGCATCGTCGACGACCTCCAGGGCCTGGCCGAGGCCGCCCGCGAGCACGACCTCTGGTTCCACGTGGACGGCGCCTACGGCGGCGCGGGCCTGTTCGCCCCCTCCGTCCGGGAGCGGTACAACGGCATCGAGCACGCCGACTCCTTCGTCGTCGACCCGCACAAGTGGCTCTTCGCGCCGTTCGACTGCGCCGCGCTGATCTACCGCAACCCCCAGCTCGCCCGCGCCGTGCACACCCAGGACGCCTCCTACCTGGACGTCCTGCACACCGAGGGCGACGAGTGGAACCCCACCGACTACGCCTACCACCTGACCCGGCGCGCCCGCGGCCTGCCGCTCTGGTTCTCGCTCGCCGTGCACGGCGTCCAGGCGTACACCGACGCCATCGAGGCCGGCCTCACGCTCGCCCGGGAGACCGCGCGGCTGATCCGCGAGAGCGACCACCTGGAGCTGCTGTTCGACCCGCAGCTCTCCGCGGTCTGCTTCAAGCGCAGGGGCTGGACCAACGACGACTACTACCGCTGGTCGCAGCAGCTGCTCGCGGACCAGATCGGCTTCGTCACCCCCACCGGCTGGGACGGCGAGACGGTCGCCCGCTTCGCCTTCCTGCACCCGGGCACCACCATGGAGATGGTCCGCGAGATCCTCGACACCATGGCGTGATCCGCACGCACCGACGGACCCCCGCCCGGCACCGGCCGCGGCGGGGGTCCCGGCGTTGCGGGGGCGTGCCTCACAGCAGCCCGCCGTTCGGCACGTACGTCGCCGGCGGGCGCATCCCGCGCAGGCCCACGAAGCCCCGGGTCTCCACGGTCAGGCCCACCTCCAGTCCGACGTCCAGCGCCCACTCCTGCTCCGCGGTGAGCGCCTCCACCCGGGCCTCCACCCCCTCCGGCACCCGGGCCAGCGCCTCGCGCAGCAGCCGGGTGGCGATCCGCTTCGAGGTGGCCGCCAGCAGCTTCACCTCGCCGCCGTCCCGGTAGCAGTAGCCGCTGCCCGCCAGCGCGTCCGCGATCAGCAGCTCCTCGCAGTGGGCGAGCAGCAGCCCGTGGTCCGGCCCGTGCGCGGAGCCGCGCTGGCGCCGGTCCACCGAGTCCAGCAGGTGCAGGTGCGTCGCGTTGCCCGGGTGGACCGGGATGTCCCCCGGATCGACCAGCCCGGACCGGTCCACCCGCCCGGTCAGCTGCATCGCCGGGTGCAGCGTGAACCCCGCCAGCCGGTAGCGGCGCACGGCCGCCGGCGACGGCGAGGCGCACAGCATGCCGCGCAGACAGCCCCGCCCGTACGCGAGGCCCCGGTCCAGCAGCAGCCGGCCCACCCCCTTGCCCTGCGCCTGCGGCACCACCACCAGCAGCGCCAGCACCCAGACGCCCTCGCGGCGCAGCGACAGCACCGCGCCGACCGGCTCGCCGTCGAGCTCGGCGATCCAGCAGCCCTGCGGATCGGTGCGCGCCAGGTGTCTCGTCCTGGCCAACTGGTACACGGACGGCCGGGGCGGAGCGGCCTGCGCCGGGGCGTCGGGGAGGGAGGCGAACGCGGCACGGGCGACGTACTGGACGACCTCCGCGTCGGCGGCGGTGTCCTGGACCGGGCGCAGGATCATGCCCACCATCCTGGCGGCCCGGGCGCCGCCGCGGGGCCGGTTCGCCCCGATCGGTCCGCTCGGGCGGTGACCGGTGTCCGCCGGTGTGCGAGCATGGGGAGCGTAGAGGGAGCGGGTGCACGCCCGGCCCACGGAAACGCGCCGCCACGAAGCCGCCGAAAACACCCGCCGTCCGGGAAATGAAACCGGGCGGCCGTCGGTTGGCACTGGCGGCAGACCGTCGTCAAGACCGGGAGTAAGCAGATGACCGTCAAGGACGAGACCACCGTAGAGGGTGGCATCCTCCTCACCGACGCCGCCGCGGGCAAGGTCAAGGCCCTGCTGGAGCAGGAAGGCCGGGACGACCTCGCGCTGCGCGTCGCCGTCCAGCCCGGTGGCTGCTCCGGCCTGCGTTACCAGCTGTTCTTCGACGAGCGGTCGCTCGACGGCGACGTGGTCAAGGACTTCGACGGCGTCAAGGTCGTCACCGACCGGATGAGCGCCCCGTACCTGGGCGGCGCCACCGTCGACTTCGTGGACACCATCGAGAAGCAGGGCTTCACGATCGACAACCCGAACGCCACCGGCTCCTGCGCCTGCGGCGACTCGTTCAGCTAATGGTCTGACACGAGGGCGGCCCCGGACTCCCGGGG
>NZ_JBHVER010000313.1:0-6106 GCF_042802195.1 Kitasatospora sp. NPDC057500
GCTCCGGGGCGCGCGGGCGCCCCGGAGCGGCGGAGGGTCACTTGCCCTCGGGGGCCTTCTTCGGCTTCGGCTGCCCCTTGAGGGCAGGCGCGACCGGTGCGGCCTTGGTGATGTCGAGCGCGAAGTTCTGGACCACGACGGCGCCCCGGTCACGTTCCGGGGTGCCGATCGGGTCGTTCTGGATGCTGCGGCGCTTCATGGCTGTTCACCTCCTTCCGACGACTCGGCGGATCCCTCGGGACGGTCGCCCCGGGGCGCGCGGGGGAGCGGCGCCGGCCAGGCCCGTCCGGCGAACCGGACCATCGCGGCCAGCACCGACCGGTGGTCGGCGGTGCGGCGGCTGTAGTGGCCGCCGTCCACCCAGAGCAGTTCGTGCGGCACCGACAGCCGGCGCAGGTCGGCCGCGTACCGGGCCACCTGGCCGGGCGGGCACCGCTCGTCGGTCCGCGAGGCGACCAGCAGGACGGGCGAGCGGACCTGGTGCACGTACGACCGGGGGTCGGCCGCGCGGTAGCGCTCGGGGACCTCCTCCGGGGTCCCGCCGAACAGCTCCCGGTCGAGTTCGCGCAGTGCGGGGGTGGTGGTGCGGTAGGCGGCGGGGTAGTCCGCGATCGGCTGGGCGGCCATGCCGAGCGACCACAGCTCCGGCTGCGCGCCCATCGCCAGCAGGGCCAGGTAGCCGCCCCAGGAGAAGCCGCACAGGCCGGTGCGCTCCGCGAGCGCCGTGCCGTCGGCGACCAGCTCCGCGCGGACGGCGGCCAGGTCCTCGATCTGGGCCAGCCCGACCCGGTGGCCGTAGTCGTGCTGCCAGCGGGCGCCGTAGCCGGTGGAGCCTCGGTAGTTGCTGCGCACCACCGCGTAGCCCTGGCCGACCAGGGCGTTCACCCGGGGGTCGTAGGAGTCGCGGTCGTGGGTGGCGGGGCCGCCGTGCACCAGGAACAGGGTCGGCCACGGGCCCGGGCCGGCCGGGGCGCTGACGAAGCTGTGGATCCGCCCGTACGGCCGGGGCGTCCAGCGCGCGCTCCGGGAGGCGTCCTCCCGCTCAGGGCCGGGGAGGTCCGCCGGCTCCTCGCCGGGGCGCAGCACCAGCGGGCGCGGCGGCGTCGACTCGCGGCTCCAGACGCAGTGCAGGGTGCCGTCCGGGGCGCAGGACAGGTCGTGGATCGTGCCGCCGGGGGTGCGGACCTCCCGGACGGGCGGAGGCTGCCCGGCCGGCGGGCCGAGGTCGGCGAGCAGCAGCCGGCTGCGTCCGGCCCGCTCGTGCTGGATCAGCACCCCGCGCGGCCCGCCGTACCAGCCGGCCGAGATCTGCGCGTCGAACGCCGGTTCCGGGTACCTGCGCAGCCCCTCGTCCGCCCGCCAGGTCGCGACCGTGTAGCGCTCGTCCTCCTCGGCCACCAGCAGCAGTTCCGGCTCGCGCAGCGCGCGCGGGTTGAACTCGATCGGCCAGAGCCGCAGTCGTCCGTCCCCGGGGAGCGTCAGCGGAGCGCCGGCCGGGGCGTCCGGCCGGGCGTCGGCCGGCCACAGGACCACCGCGTCGTCGCCGTCGGGCCGGCCGCCGAGGGCGAGCAGCCGGCCGTCCGGCGACAGGTCGGCCAGGCCCAGGTACCCCGGCGCCGAACCGATCAGCCGCGCCCGGCCCGTGGGCGGTCCGACGTAGCAGTGCGAGGTGTCGCCGACGCCGACGGCCACCGCCGCGAGCGCGCCCGTCCGGTCGAAGGCGACGCCGTACGCCCGGCCGCGCGGTACGCCGTGCAGCGCCTCCCCGTGCAGCGCCCCGTCGTGTTGTGCCGCGCCGTTCGCTGCGCCGGTGAACGGCGTGCGCCGCCACCGGCCCTCCCCGGCGCCGTCGGCGTCGAACCACCAGATGGCGTCGCCGTCCGGCTCGATCTCGCTCAGGTGGACGCCGTCCGGCCGGTCGGTGACCACCCGGCGCAGGCCCGTCCCCAGGTCCCAGGCGACCGCCTGCCAGCGCTCCTCGACGAGCCGCGTCTCGACCGCGCGGCCGGCCGCCAGCGCGGCGAAGCCGGGGGACTGGAACGCCTGCGTCACGGGCCCGGCCCTTCCGGCTCGACGATGGGAACAGGCTGCGCTGAACGCTCAGGGAACCAGTGAACCGGCTTGCGAAAAGGACACGTGTGGAGGGGCGCGGCCCACTCTAGGGGGGTGTTGTGACGGCGAACAGACCTCGCGCACGGATGGCCGAAAGAATTGTCGGGCTCATGTCGCCCTGCGGGTGCGGGCGGTGCTCCCCCTCCGGTGCGAAGCCTCCGCGGGTGCGGGCGCGGACCCGCCCAGGAGATCAGGAATTCACCGAACTGACCTTCCCCCGTGGCGAGTTATGGCATCATCGGCGCCGTTCCAGGAAAGGTGGGGAAATGGGCGTGAGGTATCGGGGCCGGCCCGGGGCGAGGCTCCTCGCGGTGGCGGCGGCGGCCGCACTGGGAGTGACCGGCTGCTCGTCGGGCGGGTCCTCCCCGGGGGACGCCGCAGGTGCGCCGTCCACGGCGGCGAGCAGCGCGTCCGTGACACCGTCCGCAACGGTGAGCCCCTCCGCCACCGCCTCGGACACCGCGTCGCCGGACCCGACGCCGACCGAGGCCCCCTCGCCCACCGCCACCTGTGTCGATCCGACGCTGCTCGGCGACACGGAGCTGAGCGGCTACCTGGTCCGCCTCCCCGGTTCGCTGCGCATCATCGACCTGGGTGTCTTCATGTCGCTGGACGGCCTGCACCTGGACACCCAGGAGGCCAAGCGGTTCTGCGCGCCGGTCCAGGTCAAGATCACCCGCTTCGCGGTGCGGCTGTCCAACTACGGTGTCGGCGCGACGGGGCGGCCGTCCTACTCCTACCGCCCGCTGGACACCGTCGAGGTGCCGCTCGGCCCGGCCAACGGCGTCGCCCCGGGCAGCACGCCCCCGGCCACCGCGCCGTGCTCCGGCGTGCTGTCCGTGGTGCACACCGGAGCGCCGGTCGAGGACACCGAACTGCCGGAGCGGCTCAACCTGGTCGCCCCGAGCCCCGCACCCACCGGCCCGTACAGCCAGCAGATCCGGGTGACCGGCGCCCGCCTGGTGACGGCCGGGCTGGTGCTGCCCGCCGACACCCGCGGCTGCTGATGCCGGAAAGGCCGACTTTCCCGGAATACCCACCTGCGGGCGGACTTCGTGGGACATGATCGGCCTGTGCCGAGTGACAACATGAGTCCGAAGACCGTCGACCTGCCCGCCTCGTGGACCGCCTGGTGGTTCCGGCGCTGCGAGGCGCACCTGCGCGCGGTCACCGTCGAACTGTCCTGGTGGGGACACGACTTCTCGGACGGCCCGCCGGACGCCGAGGACGCGCTGATCCTGCTGCGCCGGACCGCCGCCGGCCTCCGGGCGTCCGGGCCCGGCGCGCAGGGCGCGGGGACGGCTGCGCTGCTGCTCCGGGCGACGGCGCCGCTGGAGGCGGCCGAGGCCTTCACCCGTAAGCTGGACCCGCACGTGCTGCCGTTGGTCTCGCACCACTTCGGCACGGCCGCGCGCCACCTGGCGGCCGCCCGCGAACACCTCGCCGCGAACGGTCCGCTCCAGCACGGGGTTTGAGTGCCCTCGGAGCCCGAACGAGCCGGAGGCCGTACATGAGTGAGCGGCCGAATCCGACGTCGGAGGCAGCCGGGGTCCGGCAGGCGTGGGGCCGGGTGACCGCCTGGCTGGAGTCCAACGACCCCGGCGTGCTCGCCGCCCTCGGCGGCCCGGGGGACCCGGCGGCCCTCGCCGCCGCCGAGCGGCGCATGGGTCTGGAACTGCCGGACGATGTGCGTCAGTGGCTGCTTGCGATCGACATCGACGCCGGATCGTGCCCGGGCGGCCTGGGCGGTGTCGTCCCCGGCGGCCGGCTCCTGCTCGGCCTCACGGACATCGAGCGCGTCCACCTCCACCGGATGACCCTGGAGGAGACGGTCCCGTCCGGCGATCCCGGCCACCCGCACTGGCGTCGGGAGCGGCTGCCGATCGTCGCGGAGTGCGACGGCCTCTACGGAACGTTCGTCGACACGCGCACCGGCACGGTGGGGACCTGGAGCGACGGGGAGTTCCCCGAGGGCGGCGAGCACCCCTCCCTGTCCGCCTTCCTCCAGGAGACGGCGGACCGGCTGGAAGGCGTCTCCACGGGCGACTGGAACGGACCCGCCCGCGCCCGCCGGCTCGCTCCCCGTCCGGCCGACGACCCGGTCCGCCACTGGGCCCGGGCCAACGGCTACCTCGTCAACGACCGCGGCCGGATTCCCTCGGCCGTCCGTGAGGCCTACGAAGCGGCACAGTGACCGCCGCGCCCGCCGCGCCGCCGGCGGCCGAGCACATCCGTCGGCGGCGGGCAGGTGCCGGGAGCCGGCGTCCCGTGCTACGGTCCACACCGCCGTGCGCCGCTGCGAACCGAGGAGGTGGGACCGATCAACGCTCTGACAGGTCGGGCACCCCTCCCTCGCATGGCCGGGGAGTGCCCGCAGTAGGCACCCGGAAGGCTCGTACCGCACATGCGCTTCACCACTGACACGTCGTCCGACGGCATCCGCGAGCGGCTCTTCGTCCTGGGGGAGACCCCCGGCGCGCTCTGGACCCCGGACGGCCCCGCCCGCCCCCGCCCGCTGGTCCTGCTCGGGCACGGTGGCGGCGAGCACAAGAAGGCCCCCTCCGTCCTGGCCCGCGCCCACCGGCTGGTCGCCGAATGCGGCTTCGCGGTGGTCGCGCCGGACGTGCCCGGCCACGGAGACCGGCCGGTGCACCAGGAGTACGACCGGATCGCCACCGCCAACCAGGCGCGCATCGAGGCGGGGGCCGAACCGGCGCCGCTGCTCGCGGAGTTCCACGCCCTGGTGGCGCGCCGCACGGTGCCCGAGTGGCGGGCCGTGCTCGACGCCGTCCAGCGGCTCGACGACATCGGCACCGGGCCGGTCGGGTACTGGGGCGTCTCACTGGGATGCGGGCTCGGCGTCCCGTTCGTCGCCGACGAACCGCGGGTGCGCGCGGCGGTCCTGGGCCTCGGCGGCGCCCTCGCCTCGGCGGCGGAGGCCGCCCGGATCACCGTCCCGGTGGAGTTCCTGCTCCAGTGGGACGACGAGCGGGTCCCGCGCGCGGCCGGCCTGGCCCTGTTCGAGGCCTTCGCTTCCACCGAGAAGACCCTGCACGCCAACCCCGGTCGGCACGGCGACGTCCCGGCGTTCGAACTGGACGGCGCACTGCGGTTCTTCGCCCGGCACCTCGGCTGACCGGCGTCGGCAGACCGGCACCTCGGCCGACCGGCACCGCCCTCGGCGCGCGTCCCCGCGGCGCGCGCCGAGGCGGGCTGTCCGGCGGTGCTCAGCCCATGGTCTTCGCGCCGTCCAGGGACTCCCGCACGATGTCGGCGTGGCCGGCGTGCTGCGCGGTCTCCGCGATGAGGTGCAGGACCACCCGACGGGCGGACCAGCGGATGCCGGGCTCGTTCCACGGCGCCTCGGGCAGCGGCTGCGACACATCGAGGTCCGGCAGGGAGGCGACCAGCGCGTCGGTACGCCGGGCCACCTCCTCGTAGGCGTCGAGCACACCGGCCAGGGTCTCGCCCGGCAGCAGCCGGAAGTCGTCGGCCCGCTGGTCCAGGTCGGCCTGCGTCAGGTTCATGAAGTCGGGCATCGCGGACGGGCCTTCGAGGATGAAGCCGACCCAGGACCGCTCGACCGACGCGACGTGCTTGATCAGTCCACCCAGGCACAGCTCGCCGGCGGTGGTGCGCAGCGCGGCCTGCTCGTCGGTCAGGTCACGGGTGGTGAAGCGCAGGAAGTGGCGCTGGGTGGCGAGCTGCGCCAGCAGGTCGGCCCGCTCGCCGGTGACGGCGGGGGCGGTGGTGGTCGCGGTGTCGCTCATGGCTGTACCTCCGTGGGGTGCTCCTGCGCCGGCGGCCGCTGCCGTCCGACGTGATCCACAGTAGGACTCATGTAGGTCAGATCCTGTCCGCGACCTGGCGCGGCCGGCGTGACGGGCGAGGAGGACGAGGTCGTCGCCGCGCTCCAGGAGGCGGCGGGCGACAGCGGCCCCGATGCCGGAACCGGCGCCGGTGATGACATGAGTGGACATCCCGCCATGATCTC
>NZ_JBHVER010000314.1:0-5992 GCF_042802195.1 Kitasatospora sp. NPDC057500
GGGCGGGGGAGAGTAGCGCGTTCCGGGGGCGGGTGTCCGGGCTTCGCGCGATTCGTCGGATGAGCACTTCGGGCGTGTCACGCTTCCTGGGCGTCAACCGAGACAAGCCAGGTGGTGGCGAAGGCCGGCCGGAGGCGAAACGATTCTCTTGGGTACTCGAAACGTTGCGGTGAAGTCCCGCAGAACACTCCTGGTCAGGACCGGGCTCGGCTCGGTGGCGGCGTCGGCCGTCCCGCCGCTGCCGTCGGACCCCCCGGACCTGCCGCCGGCCGTCCCGCCGCGGCCGACCGTGCCGCCCGCCGTCCCCGCGCCGAGCCGGCCGGACGCCGCCGCGCCGGTGCCGGCCCCGGTGATCGAGCCGCTGTTCACCAGCGCCCCGGGTCTCAACTGGGCCGTCCCGGCGCTCACCCCGCCCGCGCCGGACCTCCGGGCGGCGGCCGAGCTGCCGCCCACCGCCCGGGACCTCGAACTGATCCGGGCCAGCCTGGCGGTGGTCGAGCCGGTCGCCGACCGGGCCACCGCGCATTTCTACGCACTCGTCTTCCTCGGCCACCCCGAGGTCCGGGCGCTCTTCCCGGCCGCCATGGACGTCCAGCGCGACCGCCTCTTCCGCGCCCTGCTGACGGCCGCCCGTGCCGCCGGCGACCCGGAGGGACTGCGCGCCTACCTGGGCGCGCTGGGCTGCGTCCACCGCAGGTACGGCACGCTGACCGCCCACTACGGTCCGGTGGGCGAGTGCCTGGTGGCGGCACTGGCCAAGTACGCGGGCAGCCGGTGGACCGCCGGGACCGAGCTGGCCTGGCGCCGGGTCTACCGGCTGGTCTCCTCGATCATGATCGAGGCCGCCGAGCGGGACGCCCGCACCTCGCCGCCCTGGTGGCAGGGCGAGGTGGTCGCGCACGAGCGCCGCACCCCGGACGTCGCGGTGCTCACCGTCCGCCCCGACCAGCCGTACCCGTACCGCGCCGGGCAGTACGCGAGCCTGGAGACGCCCTGGTGGCCGCGGGTCTGGCGGCACTACTCGCTCGCCTCGGCGCCCCGGCCGGACGGCCTGCTGACCTTCCACGTCAAGGCGGTGCGGGCGGGCTGGGTGAGCAACGCGCTGGTGCACCGGGCCGCGCCCGGGGACGTGCTGCGGCTCGGCCCGGCGGCCGGCGGGATGACCCTGGACCACGCCGGCGGCGCGGACCTGCTGCTGGTGGGCGGCGGCACCGGGATCGCGCCGCTGCGGGCGCTGGCCGAGGAGGCGGTCGGGTCCGGCGGGGCGGACCGCGCGGTGGAGGTGTTCTACGGCGGCCGGTCCGCCGGGGAGCTGTACGAGCTGGCCGGGCTGAGGGAGTTGGCGCGGCGGCACCCCGGGCTGTCCGTCCACCCGGTGCTGTCCGGTCCCGGCGCCGGGGCTGCCGGGGCGCCGGCGGGCGGGCTCCCGGAGGCGGTCGCCCGGTCCGGGCCGTGGACCGGGCGGACGGCCTACCTCGCCGGGCCGCCCGCGATGGTCCGGCGGACCAGCGGGGTGCTGCTGCGCTCCGGGGTGCCGGCCGAGCGGATCCGGCACGACCTGGCCGCCCGGTGAGCGCGGCCCGGCCGCCGGGGCGGTGTCAGCCGAGGTCGGGCGCGAGCAGGGCTCGGATGCCCTCGATGTTGGCGGCCAGGTACGCCCGCAGGCTCGGCGGCACCACGTTGACCGAGGTGACGCCCTCGCGGGTGAACGGCACCCGGACCACCTCGTAGCCGCCGTTGGGATCGTCGACCTCGGGCCCGTGCCGGCGGTCGAGGTCCATCGAGGCCAGCCGGCAGACGAAGAAGTGCTGCACCTTCACCCCGTGCGGGTGGAGCAGGGTGCCGTCGTCGTGGTGGGTGTGGCTGATGGTGTCCACGAAGGCGGGGACCACGTCGACCACCTTGCCGCCGAGCTCCTCGTCCACCTCGCGGTGCAGCGCGTCCACCACGGTGCGGTCGCCGCGCTCGACGCCGCCGCCGGGGGTGATCCAGTACGGGTGCGGGGAGCCGGGCCGGGTGCGCTTGATCAGCACCAGCGAGGCCGGTCCGTACGGGTCGTTCGGGTCGACCTCCAGCAGGATCGCCCGGGCGGTGCGCTTGACGACGGGACGGGGCGGGGTGCGCATGGCGACCTCCGGGGCTGGAGCGTTGTGCGGGAGTCTCCCGCGGCGCGGCGCGCCCGAAACGCGGCCCGCCCACGGGTGCGTCCGTCCGTGGCGGGTTCGTAGCGGCGATAGATCTTGGATCGTGAAGATGAACGTTGAACAGATCTTTGAAAGTTAGCCTTTATAGCCAAATGGCCTTTGATTCAAAGGATTTTACCGAGTGGACCGTGTCAGAGTGATTGCAGCGGCGCTGCGCCTGTGCTGCAATGGGCGACTATCGGGCAAATCGGAGTGATTCACTCCGCATGCTCTTCTGTGCAATGACTCGGGCTGGGGGCTGGCTGTGGCCATGGATCGGATCGCAGAGCGCATGGTGCCACCGGCGCGGTCGGCACGGACCTCGCGCACCGAGCGGCAGCCCACCCTGATCTCCTCCGTCCAGCGGGCGCTGCGCCTGCTGGAGGCCGTCGGCGGGTTCCGGCACGGGGCCACCGCCAAGCAGCTCGCCCGGGTGGCGGGCCTCCCGCTCGGCACCGCGTACCACCTGCTGCGGACCCTGACCCACGAGGGCTACCTGCGGCGGGTCGACGGGCGCTTCTTCTACGGCGACTCGGTCGACGGCATCGTCCGGGCCGAGGACCGGCAGGCCGAACGGCACGGGCTGCGGGTGCGGATGGAGCAGTTAAGCGCGGAGCTCGACGCGGCCGTCTACTTCGCCCTCTACCAGGACGGCGAGGTCAGCGTGGTCGACACCGTCGACGGGGCCCACCGGCCGGCCGTCGAACCGTGGGCGGACTTCCGGGCCACCGCCCACGCCCACGCGATCGGCCAGTGCCTGCTGAGCCAGCTCCCCGAGGAGGCCCGGCGCGACCACCTCGCGCGCCACCCCCCGGTGGGCCTGACCCCGGCCACGCTCGTCGACGAGGCGGCCGTGCTGCGCCGGATCGCCGGGGTGCGGCACACCATGCCGGTGGTCGAGCACCAGGAGTACGCGATCGGCACCGTCTGTGCGGCCGTGCCGATCACCGTGGGCTCGGTGGTCGCCACCATGGCGGTCTCGCTGCCGGTCGAGCAGGCCGACCGGCTCACCGCGGTCGCGGGCCGGCTGCGGCGCGACGTCGGGGCGATGACGCCGACGTTCGTACTCTGACGACCCGTCGGCACCGGGCCGCTCCAGGTCTGGACCAGCGGTTCCCGCTCTATCACCATTTGAAAAAGCACATCTTGTCCACCACCTCCCCGGCCGGGACGATGATGATGGACGTACCGCACGCAATCCCTCCCCCTGTCAGCCAACAGCCTTGTCCGGGTACCCGCGAAACCCTCCCCCACGCGCGGCCGGGCAGAACGAGAGGTGTCGGTGCCATGCAGCACAGCACAGTCCAGGGCCACCTGACCATGAACCTGGTGGTCTCGCAGGAGCTCACCTTCCGCATCGTGGTCGACCTCGACTACGACCCCGCCGACCCCTACGCGGTCCGCTTCACCTTCCACCTGCCCGGCGACGAGCCGGTCACCTGGGTCTTCGCCCGCGAGCTGCTGCTCGACGGCCTGGCCCGGCCGTCCGGTGAGGGCGACGTGCACATCCACCCGGTCGGCGGGGAGCTGGGCGAGATCTGCCTGGTGCTGCGCTCCCCCGAGGGCGACGCCGTGCTGCACGGCTCCGCGCCGCCGCTGATCGCCTTCCTGGCCCGCACCGACCGGCTGGTGCCGATCGGCGAGGAGGCCGCCGCCGGCGACCTCGACGCCCAGCTCGAACTGATCCTGCACGGCCACGAGAACGCCGGGTGAGCCGCCGGCGGGCGCAGGACGCGGACCGAGAGGGGCCCGTACCCGGGTGGTGCACCGGGTACGGGCCCCTTCCGCACGGGCCGGTACGGGGCCGGCTCAGTCCTCGTCGAGGGCGAGGCTGAGGCCCCAGGACACCAGGCTGACGATCAGCGCGCCGAACAGCGCCGACCAGAAGCCGTCCACGTGGAAGTCCAGGTCGAGCTTGTCCGAGGCCCAGGAGGTCAGCCAGAGCATCAGCGCGTTCACGATGAAGGTGAACAGGCCCAGGGTGAGGATGAACAGGGGGAGCGAGAACAGCTGGACCACCGGCTTGATCAGCCAGTTGACCACGCCGAACACCAGCGCCACGGCGAGCACCGTGAGCGTCTTGTGCTGCCAGTCGTCACCGGTGAGCGTGATCCCGGAGACGATCCAGGCGGCGACCCAGATGGCCGCCGCGTTGATCAGTGTCTTGATGGCGAAACCCTTCATGGGGCCAGCGTCCCAGGTCGGTCAAGGGGAGGCGGTGTTCCGGCCGGCGCGGTGGTGTTGAATGCCGGTGGCCGAAGCCGTACGAGGAGGGGTGCCCCGATGAAGCTGTTCCGGCTGGACCGACTGGACGCCGAACGCGCCGCCAACGACGGCGCCTACCTGCGCTTCCTGCGCGAGCCGCGGATGTCCGCCGGCCTGTACGCGCTCTCCCCCGGCGACACCGACACCCAGACCGCGCACGACCAGGACGAGATCTACCAGGTGATCAGCGGCCGGGCCGAACTGACCGTCGGGGACGAGACCGCCACGGTGGGCCGGGGCACCGTCGTCTACGTCCCGGCCGGGACGCCGCACCGCTTCCACCACATCACCGAGGAGCTGCGGGTGCTCGTGGTCTTCTCGCCGCCGGAGGACTGAGGCGGGCCGGCTGCGGGCGGCCGGCCCGGGCCCGCGGGCGGCCGGTTAGGGTCGGGGCATGAGCAGCCAGAGCCTGACCGAAGAACTCTGGGCGGCGATCGAGCCGGTCTACGCCGAGATCCTCGCCCACCCCTTCCTCGCCGGACTGACCGATGGGACCCTGCCCCGGGAGGCGTTCCGCCACTTCGTCGTCCAGGACTCGCACTACCTGCGCGACTACGCCCGGGCGCTGGCCGTCTGCGCGGCCAAGGCGCCCGGCGAGGAGGAGGTGCGGGCCTTCGCCGACGACGCGATCGGCGCGCTGGCCGCCGAGCAGGGGATGCACGCCGAGTTCCTGGACGCCTTCGGCGACACCGCCGAGGGCGCCGCCGCCGAGCCGGTGCTGCCGACCACCCGCGCGTACACCAGCTACCTGCTCGCCACCGTCTACGGCGGCTCCTTCGCGGAGGCGGTCGGCGCGGTGCTGCCCTGCTACTGGATCTACGCCCGGGTCGGCGAGCGGCTGCTCGCCGAGGGCTCCCCCGACCCGCTGTACGCCAAGTGGATCTCCACCTACGGCGACGAGGCGTTCCAGTCGGTGGTGCGGCGGGTGCTGGCGCTGACCGACCGGCTCGGCGAGGAGGTCTCCCCCGCCGAACGGCGCCGGGTCGTCGAGCACTTCGTGACCACCTCGCGCTACGAGTGGATGTTCTGGGACGCCGCCTGGCGCGGGGAGACCTGGCCGGTCTGAGCCCGCCGCGGCGGCGGCGGCCGGGGTCGTGCCGGGGGTGTTCCCCGAGGTCGGGACGGGGGTTCCCCCCGGGGCCGGGGTCGGGGGGATCTCCGGGTTCTCTCGGGGCCGTTGGGCCTCGTTCCGCCCCTTGCGCCACCGTACGATCGAAGTACGAAAGCGAACGGGATGCGGCACCGGACGGCAGCCGACCCCCTGGGGAGAGAAGGAACGGACATGGCTGAGCTCTGGAAGTCGCTGCCCTCGTGGGTACGGAACATCGTGGTGCCGGTGCTGGTGCTGGTGCTCGCCTGGAACCTGCTGATGTTCGTCTTCGGCGTGGTCGGCGCGCTGCTGGCCTTCGCCCTCAAGGCACTGGTGGTGGTCGGCATCGCCGCCGCGGTGGTGGTCCTGGTGAAGAAGGCCGCACGGAACTAGGACGTCCAGGACGTCCAGGACGTCGATGCCCGGCGCCCGCGCCCCTCGGAGGGGACGCGGG
>NZ_JBHVER010000315.1:0-5966 GCF_042802195.1 Kitasatospora sp. NPDC057500
CGGCCCGGGCGGCCGCGGCGGCCGGGTCGGCGGCCGGCTCGGAGCGGAGGGTGACCCGGTCGGCGGCGCCCGGCCGCCCGTCCCACGCCTCGTCGGGCCCGGTGACGGCGACGGCGGCGACGACGGTGGTGAAGCCGTGCGCCCGGTCGAGGGTGTGCCGCACCGCCGTGACGTACAGCGGCCGCGCCCCGGCGGCGGGCCGCACCAGGTCGCCGGGCAGCAGCCGGGCGTCCCCGGGCAGCCCGAGCCGGACGGCGGGACGGTCGGCGCGGGCGCCGCCCAACTCCTCGGTCCAGCGCGGCCGGACGTCGTACGCGGCGACCAGGGCGGCCGGGCGGGCGCCGAGGTGCAGCGCCCCGTCGCGGAACAGCGCGAGGGCGCGCCCGCCGCGGCCGTCGTGCTCGGCCAGCGCCCGTTCCAAGCCGGCCAGGTGCTCCAGGTGGCTGGGCCCGGCGGCCAGCGGTCCGCTACGCACGGCCGCGCCGTGCGCCTGCACGGCCACGCCCGCCCGGCGGCCCAGCTCGGCGGCCTGGGTGCGGTGGTCGCCGGCCGGCACCGGGGTGCGGGTGGCGGCCGACAGCCGGTGGTAGGCCTCGTCGATCCCGTCCAGCCTCAACTCCGGCCCGTACCGGCCCCGTTGGCGCACCGCCCGCTCGACGACGGCCGCCGCCACCCGGGCCGCGGGGTCGAACGGCTGGGCGGCCGCGGCCGTCGAACCGTGCAGGTACAGCTCGGCCACCAGCGGGCCGGGGCCCGCGAGCAGCCGGTCGGCGACGGCGTCGGCCAGCCCGCGCACGGTCAGCCGTACGGTGGCGGCGGCCAGACCGGACGGCAGCGCCGCCTCGGCCCGCAGGGTGACCACGCCGCGGGTCTGCGCGCCGGACAGCTCCAGCGGCGCCGCGCCGCCGGTGATCCGCAGGGCCCAGTCGCTCACGGCGCACCTCCGAGGTCCCACCAGGCGAGCCGGATCCGGGAGCCGTGGCGGCCCGCGCCGCGCACCGAACCGGCGCGCAACTCCCAGTCGAGCAGCGCGATCCCGGTGGCGAGGCGGGGCGATCCCGGCAGTTCGACGGTGCGCCGGGCCCCGGCGGTCAGCGGCAGGGCTCCGGCGTGGGCGCCGCCGGCCCGCAGCATCAGCCGGAACGTCCGGCCCGGGTCGGCGGGCGTGCTGACCACGGCGGCCGGGTCGGCGTCGTACCAGGTGTCGGCGCGGCCGAGCACCGCCACCACGAACACGCCGAGGTCGGCGTGGAGCGGCAGGTACTCGGGCAGGCCGCCGTCCAGCGCGGCGTCGACCACGGTGGCGCCGGGCGGCAGCGGGTCGGGCTCGGCGGGGGTGAGCAGCCGGAGGATCGGTGCGGTGGGTCTCAACGGTGTCCCTCCCTCGTCGGGTCGTTCGTCGGGTGGCCGGTGGGCCGGTGCGTGGGGCGGTTCATCGGCGGCCGTCCTGGCCGCGGCGGTCCTCCCAGTCGGCGAGCGCCGACAGGCCCGCCACCGCCGCGTCGGCCAAGGCGTCCGCGCCGCCCCGCCACTCGGGCGCGTGGGCGAGGGTCAGCGTCACCTCGACGACCTCCCGGCGTTCGGCCCGCTCGGCGAAGGAGAGCGCGACGATCCGCAGGTCGGTGCGGATGGTGGACTCGGCCAGCAGGGTCAGCTGCCGGACGGGCTCCGCCGCACCGACCGACGGACCCGAGAACGCGCCGGTCCCGGTCTCGTGCTCGGCCAGCGCCTCCAGCGCCGCCCGCCAGGCGAACCGCTCGGCGCCGACCAGCAGCCCGGAGACCACCACGGTCTCCCGCACCTCGGCGGGCCCGATCCGCTCGTACTGGTACTGGCGGTTCAGGTCCAGGCTGGTCACCGCCCACAGGGGAACGGTCACCAGCCCGTCCGACAGGACCAGGGACGGCGGCCCGTACCGCTGGAAACTGGACACGATCGGACTCCCCCTCAGTCCCGGCGCGGGGCGGGGTCGAGCGCCTCCAGCTGGGCGGTGAGCCGCTCCAGCACGAGGTCGGCGATGGCCTGGTGGTCGACCTGGGGCGCGTGCGCGACCTCGATCTCCACCGGGAAGTGGTAATGCGCGGCCTCGGGCACGTGCGCTCCTCGGTTCGTGGCGGGTTCGTGGCGGGTTCGTCGCTGCTGGGGCTGAGTTCGTCGCGGTCGGGGCGGGGTTCGGACGGGGCCGCCCGGGGCGCCGGCGGCCCCCCGGCCGCCGGCGTCGGGCGCGGCGCCCCGGATCAGGGGATCGAGACCGCCGGCCCGGACTTGCCCTCGACCTTCGCCGCGAGCGAGAAGCCGGAGAAGGTCACGGTCGGCGCGCCGGCGACGGTCGCCGACTGCGCGGAGGCGGTGATCACGCAGTCCGACATGACCACGGTCCGGTACGACCAGTCGGTGCCCGACTGCTCCTGGAGGACGATGTCGAAGCGGCCGCCGCGCAGCGCGATCGCGGTCAGCTCGGCGGCGGCGGGCCCGATGGCCTTCACCGTCATCGAGAAGTTGACCTGCGACGGCTGGTAGACGACGCCGATGTGCGTCGCGCCCAGCGAGTGCAGCGGCTCTGCGTTGAGGTTGAAGGTGGTCGACATCGAGTCGATCGGGGCGATCTCGGCGCTCTTGCCGGCGTCGTCGATGTACGCGACGGCCAGGCGGGTGTTCCAGTCGGCCATGGTGGCGGGCTCCCAGGGTCCTCGGCGGGCGGGTTTGACGGGCTGCTAGTAGGTGACGGCGAGCTTGACGTGCAGGCGGTGCACGGCCGGGCCGTAGGTGATCGAGGTCTGGACGTCGACCGCCCGCTGCTCGCGCGCCACGCGCACGGCGTCCCGGTCCGCCTGCGTCCACTCCGCCTCCGGGCGGCCGAGGACCTCCAGCACCGGGATCCGCACCTCGAAGCCGGCGATCACCGACTCGCGCAGCAGGCCGCCGAGGATGCCCTCGGTGCGCTGCTTGAGCATGGTCAGGCCGGTACGGGTGATCCGGGCGTCGCCGACGCTGCCGATCAGCCCGGCGCGGAGCAGGAACTCCACGTGGTCCACGACCCGCCGCAGGTCGATGTAGCCGTACGCGGGGTCGGTGGTGAAGGTCTGGCCCTCCGCCAGGTGCAGGCCCTCCCCCGCGATCAGCGCCGGGTCGATCACCGGGTTCAGGCCGGCCTTGGAGAGCTCGATGATCTCCGACGGCCCGTACTGCTTCTCCTTCGGGATCCGCACCCCCTTGACCTGCTTGAGCAGCAGCGAGGCGTGCGGCGGGTGCGCGGCGATCACCGCGGCGGTGGCGGCGGCGACGTCGGCGTCCGCGCCCCGGGCCGCGACCAGGACCATCCGGCCGCTGTCGCTGCGCAGCTTGAGCAGCGCCGGGGTGACCACCTTGGCGACGTAGTCCGGAGCCTTCTCCACCTTGGGGTCGATCATGGCGACGCCGATCCGGCGCAGGCCCTTCGCGGAGATCTCCTCGACGTGCGCGCGCAGAGCGAGCAGGCCGGCCGGCGGGGTCTCGGTGCCGATGTCGGTCACGCCGGCCAGGCAGACCACGGACACGTCGTCGACCGCCTCCAGGGCGGCCAGTCCGGCGGCGTGGTCGGCGCCCTTGACGCGCACGCCGTAGACCTTCTGCGGCACCCGGTCCTGGGTGAGGGCGAGCAGCAGGGCCTTCTGCAGCACGCTGTCCTGGCCGAACAGGGCGCGCGCCTCGTCCGGGGTGGTGACGACGTACGGGACGTTGACGGCGGCGGTCCCGCCGCTCGCGCCGTCCGGGGTGGTGCCGACGACGGCGATCACGCCGCTGGACGGCTGGACGCGGGGCGTCAGGCCGGACTTGTCGATCTCGATGTCGACAAAGGGGTAGGCAGTGGGCATGGCGTTCCTCTCGCTCTCCGGGCTCTCCGGTCGGTGGAAGCGGCGGTTCTGGATGTCACGGCGCCACGTGCTGACGGCGCCGGACGGTGACGGCGTCAGGCGGTGGCCGCCTCGGGGACGACCAGCAGGGCGATCCCCTGGGCGGCCAGCAGCCGCCCGGCCGTGGCCGCGCGGGCGGCGCGCTGCTCGGCCGGCCCCGCGGCGGTGGAGCCGCCCGGCCAGTCCGGGTCGTCGAACACGGTCGGCGGCACCAGCCAGCCGACCTGCGCCCGGCCGCGCGGCGCCAGCGGCACCGTGCCCGGCGCCGCCGCCACGCCGAGCGCGCCCAGCACGTCGGCCAGCGCCCGGCTCTCGGCCAGCAGGTCGGCGGGCCGGACGCTCTCCCGGACGAGCAGCGCCGCCAGCACCGGCAGGGCCACCGGGCGCGGCGTCCCGGCGCCCGGTGCGTAGTGGACGGTCAGCTCCGGCCCGTCGGCCCGGCCGAGGGGCGCGGCGTCCACCGCGTCCACCCGGTCGGCCCCGGCCCCGGTGCGCACCGTCACGCTGCCGCGCCACAGCGCGTCGGCGGCGGGCCCGCCGAGGCCGGTGAGGGTGAACCGCCCCTCCTGACGGGTGCCGCCCGGCGCGGACCAGCCGCCCTCGGCGGTGACCGGCCGGTCCAGCCGGACGCCGAGCCGCAGTTCGGCGAAGTCCGCCCGGTAGGGCCCCGTCACCCCGGGCGCCGTCTCGTAGCCGGCCGCCACCAGGTTCTCCAGCGACCGCTGGTCGAACAGCCGGTCCCGCTGCTCCGGATCGGCCAGTCGCACCAGGGTGCGGTCGCGGAAGTCCATCTCGTCCCTCTCGGTCTGCCCCGACCGCGTCGCCGACGCCGTCGGTGTCGGCGACGGCGTCGTCGGTGTTGTCGCCGTCGTCCGCAACAGAGCGTGTCCGTCGACGCGTGCAAACCGCGTGCAGAACACGTGCATGACGCGCATTGACGGCAGGGAAGCCGGGTAGGGCGGCGGTGGATCGCCAACGAAGTCTGCACACGGTCAAATCGTTTAGTCGCTGTTGAGTGGCCGTCTACGCGCAGAGAGCACGCTGCTCGCTCACCGGGTCTGAAGCACCGGGAGACGAACGACAGGGAAGGTGGCTCAGCGTGATCGGCAGCGCGGACGGCAGAGCGGGCGGAGCGGGTGGAGTCCACGGCGCGTGGGAGCTGTGCGCGCTCGGTCCGCTGGAGATCCGGTTCGACGGCGAGACCCTGCCGGTCGGCGGCACCCGGCAGCGGGCGGTGCTCGCCACCCTGCTGCTCTCCCCCGGCCGCCCGGTGCCGGTCGGCCCGCTGATCGACAACGTCTGGGGCGGGCGGGAGCCCGCGAGCGCGCTCAACACCCTGCAGAGCTACGTCTCGCGCCTGCGCACCGTCCTCGCCCGCCCCGGAGACACCGGCGGCTCGGCTCCCCGCCTGCTCGGCGGCCCGTCCGGCTACGTGCTCACCGTCCAGGACGAGCAGCTCGACCACCGGCGCGCCGAACGGCTCCTCGACACCGCCCGGGCCGCGCTCGCGGCCGCAGACCCGGCAGCCGCCCACGACGCGGCCCGGCGGGCGCTGGCGCTCTGGCGGGGCCCGGCACTGGGCGAACTCCAGAACCTGCCCGCCTTCCAGTGGGAGGCCGCCCGGCTGGACGAGATCCGGCTCGGCGCCGAACAGCTGGTGGCCGAGGCGGACCTCGCGCTCGGCCGATCGGAGGAGGCGGTCGCCCGGCTGTGGCGGCTGGTCGCGGGCCACCCGCTGTGGGAGCAGCCGCAGGCCCTGCTGATGCGGGCGCTGTACCGCACCGGCCGTCAGGCGGACGCCCTCGCCCTCTACCAGCGGACCCGCCGCCGGCTCGTCGACGAACTCGGCATCGAGCCCGGCGCGGAGCTCGCCGGCGTCCACGGCGCCATCCTGCGCCAGGACCCGCTGCTCGGGCTGGCCCGGCACGGCGACGGGCACCGGCGGTTGCCCGTTCGGGTAGTGCGGGGCGACGCGCGTTGACACCCCGAGTGGTCTGGTCCACGGTAGTCGCAAGGCCGGGCCTCGACCCGACAGAGGCCTGGTGAACGCGCGTCAGCAGCGCGTCTTCACCG
>NZ_JBHVER010000316.1:0-5963 GCF_042802195.1 Kitasatospora sp. NPDC057500
ACGTTCGTCGGGTTCTCGCGGCAGCGGGGTTTGGCGGCGGACGGGCGGTGCAAGTCGTTCGCGGAGGGGGCGGACGGTACGGGCTGGGGTGAGGGTGTCGGCATGCTCCTGGTGGAGCGGCTGGCCGACGCCGAGCGCCTCGGTCATCCGGTGCTGGCGGTCGTGCGGGGCAGCGCGGTGAACCAGGACGGTGCGTCGAACGGTCTGACGGCGCCGAACGGTCCTTCGCAGCAGCGGGTGATCCGGGCGGCGTTGGCCAACGCGCGGCTCGGCGCGGCCGACGTGGACGCGGTGGAGGCGCACGGCACCGGCACGACGCTGGGTGACCCGATCGAGGCGCAGGCGCTGATGGCCACCTACGGTCAGGACCGCGCGGGCGAGCCGCTCTGGCTCGGTTCGGTGAAGTCCAATCTCGGGCACACCCAGGCCGCCGCCGGTGTCGCGGGGATCATCAAGATGGTCGAGGCGATGCGCCACGGCCGTCTCCCCGGCACGCTGCACGTCGACACCCCGTCGACGAAGGTGGACTGGTCGGCCGGCGCGGTCGAGCTGCTGACGGAGGCGCGGGAGTGGCCGCAGGTGGACCGCCCGCGCCGCGCGGCGGTGTCGTCCTTCGGGATCAGCGGCACCAACGCCCACGTCATCCTCGAAGCCCCCGAGCCTGCCGCACAGGTCGTCCCGGAGCACGCCGCGCTGCCCGTCACGCCGGTCGTCCTCACCGCTGCGACCGAGCGCTCCCTCGCCGGGCAGGCCGCGCGGCTCCGCCGGTACCTGCTGGCGCACCCGGATGCCTCGGTGACCGACGTCGCCTGGACGCTCGCGCACCGGGCGCCGCTGCCCCGGCGCTCGGTGATCCCGGCCGCCGATCGCGATCAGCTGCTTGCGGGACTCGCTGCGCTGCCGTCGGCGGACGTTCGGTCCGGGACGCTGGCTCTGGTGTTCACCGGCCAGGGGTCTCAGCGTGCCGGCATGGGAAGCGAGTTGTATGCGGCGTTCCCGGTGTTCGCGGCGGCCTTCGACGAGGCGTGCGTGGCGCTTGACCTGCCGATCGGTGAAGTCCTGGACGACGCGCAGGTGTTGGAGCGGACCGGTTGGGCGCAGCCGGCGATCTTCGCGCTGGAGGTCGCGCTGCTGGCGCTGGTCCGGAGCTGGGGTGTGACGCCTGATGTCGTCGCGGGGCACTCGATCGGCGAGGTCACGGCCGCTTACGCGGCGGGGGTGCTCTCCCTGGGCGACGCCGCGAGGCTGGTGGCCGCGCGCGGCCGGCTGATGCAGGAACTCCCTTCCGGCGGTGCGATGCTGGCCGTCGGCGCCGCCGAGACCGACGTACGGGAGGCGTTCCCCGACCTCGACATCGCGGCCGTCAACGGGCCTGCTTCCACGGTGCTCTCGGGTGCCTCGGACGACATCGACGCGGCCGTGGCGGCGGCGACCGAGCGCGGCTGGAAGACGAGCAGGCTGCGCACCAGCCACGCGTTCCACTCCCGGCTGATGGAGCCGATGCTCGCCGGGTTCCGCGAGATCGTCACCGGCCTGGCCTTCCAGGAACCGGTCCTCCCTGCCGTCTCCACCGTCACCGGCCGCCCGGTGACGCCCGGTCAGTGGAGCGACCCCGAGTACTGGGTCGACCAGGTCCGCAAGCCCGTCCGCTTCGCCGACGCCGTGACCGCCCTCGACGCCGCCGCCGTCCTCGAACTCGGCCCGGACGCGGTCCTCACCGCCCTCGTCCGCGAGGCGGCCCCCGACGCGACGGCCGTGGCCGCGCTCCGCCGGGACCGGAACGAGGCCGTCACCCTGCTCACCGCGCTCGCCGACCTGTACGCGGCCGGCCCCGCGGTCGACTGGAAGGCCGTGCTCGGCGGTGGGACTCGCCTCGACCTGCCGAACTACGCTTTCGACCACCAGCGCTTCTGGCCCCGCCGCCGAACCCCGCACGCCGTCGACGCGGCGGGCCTCGGCCTCACGGACACCGGCCACCCCCTGCTCGGCGCGATGATCGCGTTCCCCGATGCGGCGGAGAGCGTGCTCACCGGGTGGCTGTCGGTGGCCACCCACCCGTGGCTGGCCGACCACACGGTCTTCGGCACCACGGTGGTCCCGGGGACGGCCCTGGTCGAGATGGCGCTCGCCGGGGGTGCCCGGATCGGGGCGCCCGTCCTCGACGAACTGCTGCTCCAGGCGCCGCTGACCCTGCCGGCCTCCGGCGGCGCGCAGCTCCGGACCACGATCGGCGCGGCGGACGGCGCCGGACGGCACCGCTTGACCGTCCACGCCCGGACCGACGACGACGGCCCGTGGGTTCTGCACGCGACCGGTGCGCTTGCCGCCGCGTTCGGCGAGGACGCCGGGGAGGACACCGACCTGGTGGTCTGGCCGCCGGTCGGTGCGGAGGAAGTGGGTCTGGACGGCCTGTACGAGGCGTTCGCGGACGCGGGGTTGGTGTACGGCCCGGCGTTCCGGGGCCTGCGGCGCGCCTGGCGGGCGGACGGGGCGGTGTTCGCCGAGGTCGCGCTCGACGGGCCGACCGACGGGTTCGGCGTGCACCCGGCGCTGTTCGACGCCGCCCTGCACGCTCTCGGTGCCGGTGGCCTGCTCCCGGCCGACGGCGCACGGCTGCCCTTCGCGTTCTCGGGCGTACGCCTGCTGACCCCGGCCGCCGACTCCCTGCGGGTCCGGCTCACAGCGGGGGACTCCGCCGACACGGTTCGGCTGCTGATCACGGACGCAACGGGCCTGCCGGTCGCCGGGGTCGACGCGCTGACGCTGCGGCCGGTCGCGGCCGGGCAGGTGGCGGGCGGTGCGGCGGACCGGCTGCTGTTCGGGGTGGAGTGGACCGTGAGGGAGGTGGCCGTGTCGGTGGAGGCGCCTGCCGTCATGGTTCTCGGGGACGTGCTGCCGAGCGTCGCGCAGCCGGTGCTGTTGGTGGATGCTTCGGTGTCCGGTGCGGCGTTGGACCGGTCGGTGGCGCTGCTGGCGCTGTTGCAGTCGTGGCTGTCCGATCCTTCCTGGGCGGAATCGCGTCTGGTGGTGCGGACGTTCGGTGCGGCCGGTGACGTGGTCACGGATGCGGAGGGCGCCGCTCTGTGGGGCCTGGTCCGCTCGGCCCAGGCCGAGCACCCCGACCGCATCCACCTGTTGGATGCGGCGGAGGATGCGTTCTACGAGGTGCCGCAGGCGCTGGTCCGCGAGGGTGAGGTGTTCGTCCCGCATCTGGTCCGCGTGCGGGCGGGGGAGCCGGTCGGGTTCGGCGAGGGCACGGTGGTTGTCACCGGTGCCACCGGCACGCTGGGCCGGCTCGTGGCCCGGCACCTGGTGGACGTACACGGTGTCCGTGACCTGCTGCTGCTCTCGCGCTCCGGTGGGAGCGTGGCGATCGACGGGGCGAAGGTCCGCGCGGTGGCCTGCGATGTGGCTGATGCCGAGGCGGTGGCCGAGGTGCTGCGGGGCGAGCCGGTGACGGCGGTGGTCCACGCGGCCGGAGTGCTCGACGACGGAACGGTGGAGTCGCTGACGCCGGAGCGCCTGGAGCGGGTGTTCCGGGCCAAGGTGGATGCGGCCCGGAACCTCGTGGCCGCGACGGAGGGCAAGGACCTTGCCGCTTTCGTCCTCTATTCCTCGGCGGCGGGTCTGTTCGGCAATGCGGGCCAGGCCAACTACGCGGCGGCGAACGCCTTCCTGGACGCCTACGCGACCGCCCTCCGCGCCCAGGGCGTCCCGGCGGTTTCGCTGGCCTGGGGCCTGTGGGACGCGGGCATGGCCGAGACCCTCGCCGACGCCGACCGCGACCGGATGCGGCGCGGCGGCGTGCTGCCGCTGACGGCCGAGCAGGGCCTGGCCGCCTTCGACGCCGCCCTCGGCACCGGTCGGCCGGTCGTCGCGGCACTCGGCGTGGACACCGCCGTGCTCCGCACCGCCGACTCCGTCCCGCCACTGCTGGCGGGCCTGGTACCCGGTCGGGCGGCGGTCGCGCCGGGAAGCCCGCTGGCCCGCCGGCTGGCCGGGCTCCCCGAGCACGAGCGGACGCGCACGCTGCTCGCGCTGGTGAGCGGCCAGGTCGCCACCGTGCTCGGACACGCGTCGTCCGACCAGGTCGACCCCGAGCGGGCGTTCAGCGAACTCGGCTTCGACTCGCTCACCGCAGTCGAGCTGCGCAACCGGTTGAACGCGACGACCGGGCTACGCCTGCCGTCCACACTGGTCTTCGACTATCCGAATGCCGCCTTGCTGGCCGCCTTCCTCGGTGAGCGGATCTCTGCCACCCACGCGCTGGCCGTCGCGCTCCCGACCTGCCGCAGCCGGGTGGACGACGAGCCGATCGCGATCGTGGGGATGGCCTGCCGCTACCCGGGTGGGGTCTCCTCGCCGGAGGAGCTGTGGGAGTTGGTGGCGTCGGGTCGGGACGGGATCGGGTTCTTCCCGACGGATCGTGGTTGGGACGTGGAGGGCCTGTACCACCCGGATCCGGACCATCCGGGAACGTCGTACACGCGAGAGGGCGGGTTCCTGTACGGCGCGGGGGACTTCGACCCGGGGCTGTTCGGGATCTCGCCGCGTGAGGCGTTGGCGATGGATCCGCAGCAGCGGCTGCTGCTGGAGACGTCCTGGGAGGCGTTCGAGCGGGCGGGCATCGATCCGCTGGGGCTGCGCGGCTCCCGGACGGGCGTCTTCGCCGGGGTGATGTACCACGACTACGGCTCGCAGACCGCCGAGGTCCCGCCCGGCGTCGAGGGCTTCCTCAGCACGGGCAGCTCCGGCAGTGTGGCGTCGGGCCGGGTGTCGTACACGTTCGGGTTGGAAGGTCCGGCGGTGACGGTCGATACCGCCTGCTCGTCGTCGCTGGTCGCGCTGCACTTGGCTGTTCAGGCGCTGCGTAGCGGTGAGTGCGATGCGGCGTTGGCGGGCGGCGTCACGGTGATGGCGACGCCGGGGACGTTCGTCGGGTTCTCGCGGCAGCGCGGCCTGGCGCCCGACGGCCGGTGCAAGTCGTTCGCGGAGGGCGCGGACGGCACCGGTTGGGGTGAGGGTGCCGGCATGCTGCTCGTGGAGCGACTGTCGGATGCGCGGCGCAACGGGCATCCGGTGCTGGCGGTTGTGCGGGGCAGTGCGGTCAACCAGGACGGTGCGTCGAACGGTCTGACGGCGCCGAACGGTCCGTCGCAGCAGCGGGTGATCCGGGCGGCGTTGGAGTCGGCGGGGCTGTCGCCGCAGGACGTCGACGCCGTCGAGGCGCACGGCACCGGAACGACGCTGGGCGACCCGATCGAGGCCCAGGCGCTGCTGGCCACCTACGGCCAGGACCGCGCGGGCGAGCCGCTCTGGCTCGGCTCGGTGAAGTCCAATCTCGGGCACACCCAGGCCGCTGCCGGCGTTGCGGGGATCGTCAAGATGGTCGAGGCGATGCGTCATGGCGTCCTCCCCGGCACGCTGCACGTCGACACCCCGTCGACGAAGGTGGACTGGTCGGCCGGCGCGGTCGAGCTGCTGACGGAGGCGCGGGAGTGGCCCGAGCTGGACCGTCCGCGGCGCGCGGCGGTGTCGTCCTTCGGGATCAGCGGCACCAACGCCCACGTCATCCTCGAAGCCCCCACGGAGCCACCGGTTCCGGCGCCCACCGCTGCGCCGTCGCTCGTCCCGCTGGTGCTCACCGCTGCCGAGCCGGAGGCGCTGCGGGACGCCGCCGAGCGGCTTCGGCGCAGTCGTGCGACCGGCGCGCCGCTGGAGCAGATCGGGCGGGCGCTCGCCTCGCGTGCGCGTCTGCGACACCGGGCGGTTCTTCTCGCGAGTGACCCCGCGGTGCTGGACGCGGGGTTGGCGGCGGTGGCCGCCGGGACGCACCCGCTGGCCGGAGCGGCCGGGAACGGCCGACTGGCGGTGGTGTTCACCGGTCAGGGGTCTCAGCGTGCCGGGATGGGCCGGGAGTTGTATGCGGCGTTCCCGGTGTTCGCGGCGGCCTTCGACGAGGC
>NZ_JBHVER010000317.1:0-5908 GCF_042802195.1 Kitasatospora sp. NPDC057500
TCCGCCGGTGCCCGCGGGAGGCGGGCACCGGCGGAGGGAACGGCACCGGGAGCGGCCGTCGTCAGTTGAGCGCCATCTCGTCGGTCAGGTTGGCCTCGGTGCTCGGCAGGCCGAGCTCGGAGGCGCGCTTGTCGGCCATCGCCAGCAGCCGGCGGATCCGCCCGGCCACCGCGTCCTTGGTCAGCGGCGGGTCGGCGAGCGCGCCCAGTTCCTCCAGCGAGGCCTGCTTGTGCTGCATCCGCAGCTGGCCGGCGGCGGCCAGGTGCTCGGGCACCTCGTCGCCGAGGATCTCCAGCGCGCGCTGCACCCGGGCGCCGGCCGCCACCGCGGCCCGGGCCGAGCGGCGCAGGTTGGCGTCGTCGAAGTTGGCCAGCCGGTTGGCGGTGGCCCGCACCTCGCGGCGCATCCGGCGCTCCTCCCAGGCCAGCACCGACTCGTGCGCGCCGAGCCGGGTGAGCAGCGCGCCGATCGCGTCGCCGTCGCGGATCACCACCCGGTCGACCCCGCGCACCTCGCGGGCCTTGGCCGGGATGCCGAGCCGGCGGGCGGCGCCGACCAGGGCGAGGGCCGCCTCCGAGCCGGGGCAGGTGATCTCCAGCGAGGAGGAGCGGCCGGGCTCGGTGAGCGAGCCGTGCGCCAGGAACGCCCCGCGCCAGGCCGCCTCGGCGTCACAGGTCGCGCCGGAGACCACGGCCGGGGGCAGGCCGCGGATCGGACGGCCGCGGCCGTCCACGAGGCCGGTCTGGCGCGCGAGCAGCTCGCCGTCCTTGACCACCCGGACCACGTACCGGCTGCCGCGCCGCAGGCCGCCGGGGGCCATCACGACCAGGTCCGAGGAGTGTCCGAAGATCTCCAGCAGATCCTTGCGCAGACGCCGCGCGGCGGCTCCGGTGTCGAGCTCCGCCTCGATCACGATCCGGCCGCTCACGATGTGCAGCCCGCCCGCGAACCGCAGGATCGCCGACACCTCCGCCTTGCGGCAGCAGGCCCGGGTGACCGGGAGCCGGCTGATCTCGTCCTTCACCGCTGGAGTCATCGCCATGGCCCGATCCTTCCATGTGTCCGGAAAATCCGGTCGTACGCCGCCGCCAAGAGCTCAGGGTCGTGTCGCGGCGTGCCGTCGGTACGGGCGACCCGGCCGAGCACCAGGGCTGCGCCCATCCGCTCGGCGGCCTTTTCCAGTCCGGCCAGGTCAGCCTGGCCGAAGGCGCCGCCGGTGACGGCGCGCTCGTCCACCAGGATCGCATCCACCGCGAGGTCGGGTGCGTGGTCGGCGATGACCTCCAGGTGACGCTGCGGGGTGAAGCCCTCGGTCTCGCCGGGCTGCGGGGCCAGGTTCAGGGTGAGCAGCCGGCGGGCGCGGGTCTCCACCAGGGCCTTGGCCAGCTCGGGCACCAGCAGGTGCGGCAGCACGCTGGTGAACCAGGAGCCGGGGCCGAGCACCACCCAGTCCGCCTCCCGGACGGCGGTGACCGCCTCCGGCACGGCGGGCGGCTCGTCCGGCAGCAGCCGGACGGACTGCACGGTGCCGGAGGTGACCGCCACGTTGGCCTGGCCGCGGACGGCGGCCAGCTCGGCCGGGAAGGCCGGGTCGTGGCCGCGCACCACCGCCTCGATGTCCAGCGGCACCGCCGACATCGGCAGCACCCGGCCCTGCACGTTGAGCAGCCGGCCGACCCAGTCCAGCGCGGTGACCGGGTCGCCGAGCTTCTCCCAGAGCGCCACGATCAGCAGGTTGCCGACGGCGTGGCCGCCCAGCTCGCCGGTGCCGGTGAAGCGCTGCTGGATCACCTCGGACCAGGTCCGGCCCCAGTCGTCGTCGCCGCAGAGCGCGGCGAGCGCCTTGCGCAGGTCGCCGGGGGGCAGCACCCCGAGCTCCTCGCGGAGCCGGCCGCTGGAGCCGCCGTCGTCGGCGACGGTGACCACGGCGGTGAGGTCGGAGGTGAGCCGGCGCAGCGCGGACAGCGAGGCGGACAGGCCCTGGCCGCCGCCGAGCGCGGTGATCCGCGGGGCCTGGTTGCTCCGGGCCGCCTGGCTGGTCCGGGGGGCCGGGTGGGGACGGGAGGGGCCGGTGCGGGCCGCCCCGGAGCGGGGCCGGCCGGTCCCGGTGGACCGGGCCGGGGCCCCACTCCGGTCGGCGGTCCTGTTCTGGAACTGCCGCCCGGGCACGTATCCCGTCACACCTACCTCGCGTTCCTGTCGCCCGCCGCCGGCCTCCGCCGGCGGCCCGGCAGGGCGCGGCGGCTACTCCCGTCCCATGTCACGGTGGACGAGCACCGTTTCCACTCCGTCGGCGATGAGACGCTTCGTCAGGCGCTCGGACATCGCGACACTGCGGTGCTTGCCACCGGTGCAGCCTACGGCAAGGGTCATGTAACGCTTCCCCTCGCGGCGATAGCCCTCGGTGACGATGCGCAGCAGCTCGGCGTAGCCGTTGAGGAACTCGTTGGCGCCGGGCTGCTGGAACACGTAGTCGGCGACGTCCGCGTCGGTGCCGGTACGGGCCCGCAGTTCGGGCACCCAGTGCGGGTTGGGCAGGAAGCGGCAGTCCACCACGAGGTCGGCGTCGACCGGCAGGCCGTACTTGAATCCGAAGGACATCACGGTGGCCCGCAGCTCGGGCTCGTCGTGGTCGGCGAACTGGGCGTCGAGCTTGGCGCGCAGCTGGTGGACGTTGAGGTTGGAGGTGTCGATCACCAGGTCGGCCTCGCCGCGCAGCTCGCGCAGCAGGTCCCGCTCCTGGGCGATGCCGTCGACGATCCGGCCGTCGGCCTGGAGCGGGTGCGGGCGGCGCACGCTCTCGAAGCGGCGCACCAGCGCCTCGTCGGAGGAGTCCAGGAAGACGACGCGCAGCCGCACGCCGCGCTTCTCCAGCTCGTCCAGCGAGGTCAGCAGGTCATCGAAGAACTGCCGGCCGCGGACGTCCACCACGGCGCCGATCCGGGCGACGTTGCCCTGCGAGCGGGCGCCGAGGTCGACCATGGTGGGGATCAGGGCCGGCGGCAGGTTGTCCACCACGAACCAGCCCAGGTCCTCCAGGCACTTGGCGGCGGTGGAGCGGCCCGCTCCGGACATGCCGGAGATGATCACCAGCTCCGGGGTGTTCTCGCCGCCGGCCTCGGGCCTGGCGGTCCCCCCGTAATCGGACACGGTCACTTCGGTTCCCCGCTCTCGGTGGTTCTGCTGTGGAGAACGCGCGTCACGCGGGCATGCTTCCCCGTGCCACTCGGACGAGTGGCACGGGGGCACGCCGGCTGACGGGCGGCGTCGGCCGTCATTGCGTCTCCTGGATGGGTGCGGTCTCGGGCTCGGGCGCCGCGGGCGCCGGCTCGTCGGCGCCGTCCTCGATGATCTCGCCCGTGGCGGTGTTCACGGCGGGTGCGGCAGGTGTACGGGACGACAACGCCGCCGCAACGGTCTCCGCCGTCCGCCGGCCGATGCCGGGGACGGCGCAGAGTTCGTCGACGGTGGCCGCCCGGAGCTTCTTCAGCGAGCCGAAGTGCTTGAGCAGCGCCTGACGGCGAGTCTCGCCGAGCCCGGGGACGGAGTCCAGTTCTCCGGCGGTGAGTCGCTTGGAACGCTTGCCCCGCTGGTAGGTGATGGCGAAGCGGTGGGCCTCGTCGCGGACCCGCTGGAGCAGGTAGAGGCCCTCGCTGCTGCGCGGGAGCACGACCGGGTCGTCCTCGCCGGGCAGCCAGACCTCCTCCAGGCGCTTGGCCAGGCCGCACAGGGCGACGTCGTCGATGCCCAGTTCGTCCAGGGCCCGCCGGGCGGCGGCGACCTGGGGCTGTCCGCCGTCGACGACGAGCAGCTGGGGCGGGTAGGCGAAGCGCTTGGGGCGGCCGTCCTCGCCGAGCCGGCCGTCCGCCTCCGGACCGTCGGCCTCGGCGCCCTCCGGCTCCTCGGGGACGGCCCACTCGCCGGTCTGCTCGCGCTCCTGGAGGTAGCGGCGGAAGCGGCGGCTGATCACCTCGTGCATCGAGCGGACGTCGTCCTGGCCCTCGAAGCCCTTGATCTGGAAGCGGCGGTACTCGCTCTTGCGGGCCAGGCCGTCCTCGAAGACGACCATGGAGGCGACCACGTCCTCGCCCTGGAGGTGGGAGATGTCGAAGCACTCGATGCGCAGCGGGACGCTGTCGAGTTCGAGCGCGTCGGCGATCTCCTGGAGGGCGCGGCTGCGGGTGGTGAGGTCGGAGGCGCGCTTGGTCTTGTGCAGGGCGAGCGCCTGTTGGGCGTTGCGCTGCACGGTGGCCATCAGGTCCTTCTTGTCGCCGCGCTGCGGGATGCGCAGGTCGACCTGGGCGCCGCGCAGTCCGCTCAGCCAGTCGCGGACCGGCTCGACGGGCTCGGGCAGGGCGGGGACCAGCACCTCGCGGGGGACGGACTCGCTGCCGCCGCCGTAGAGCTGCTGGAGGGCGTGCTCGACCAGCCCGGCGGTGTCGACGTCCTCGACCTTGTCGGTGACCCAGCCGCGCTGGCCGCGGACCCGGCCGCCGCGGACGTGGAAGATCTGGACGGCGGCCTCCAGTTCGTCCTCGGCGACGGCGAGCAGGTCGGCGTCGGTGGCGTCGGCGAGGACGATGGCGTTCTTCTCCATGGCCCGCTTGAGCGCGCCGATGTCGTCGCGCAGCCGGGCCGCCTTCTCGTACTCCAGGTCGGCGGCGGCCTCCTGCATCTCGGTCTCCAGCCGGCGCAGGTAGTTGCCGGTGCGGCCGGCCATGAAGTCGCAGAAGTCCTCGGCGAGGGCGCGGTGCTCCTCGGCCGAGACCCGGCCGACGCAGGGCGCGGCGCACTTGCCGATGTAGCCGAGCAGGCAGGGGCGGCCGACCTGGCGGGCGCGCTTGAAGACGCCGTTGGAGCAGGTGCGGACGGGGAAGACGCGCAGCAGCAGGTCGACGGTCTCGCGGATCGCCCAGGCGTGGCCGTAGGGGCCGAAGTAGCGCACGCCCTTCTTGTGGGCGCCGCGCATCACCTGGACCCGCGGGTACTCCTCGTTGAGGGTGACGGCGAGTTCCGGATAGCTCTTGTCGTCGCGGTACTTGACGTTGAACCGGGGGTCGAACTCCTTGATCCAGGAGTACTCCAGCTGGAGCGCCTCGACCTCGGTGGCGACGACGGTCCACTCCACCGAGGCGGCGGTGGTGACCATGGTCGCGGTGCGCGGGTGCAGCCCGGCGAGGTCCTGGAAGTAGGAGGAGAGCCGGGGGCGCAGGCTCTTGGCCTTGCCGACGTAGATGACCCGCCCGTGGGCGTCTCGGAACTTGTAGACACCGGGCGAGGCGGGGATCGCACCCGGCGCCGGGCGGTAGGTGGACGGGTCAGCCATGGGTCCACCGTACCGACTCGGGCCGGGGGCGCGTGCGGGAGATCAACTGCTTCAGCGCGGGGTCACCTTGAGGTTGCCGTCCTCGACCGCGACCGTGTACTCGGGCAGCGGGGACTTGGCCGGGCCGTCCAGCACGGCGCCGTCGGTGATGCCGAACAGGCTGCTGTGACAGGGGCACTGGATCTGCTGGTTCTTGACCTGGTCGACGATGCAGCCGGCGTGGGTGCACTTGGCGCTGAACGCCTTGAACTGGCCCTCGGCGGGCTGGGTGACGACGATCTTCTTCTCGCGGTAGACGGTGCCGCCGCCGACCGGGACGGCGGAGGCGGGACCGACGTCGACCGGGGTCCTGGCGGCGGATCCGGAGTCGCTGGAGGAGGACGAGGAGCAGCCGGAGACGGCGACGGCACCGCCGGCGGCGAGGACGGCCGCGGCTCCGCAGAGCAGGGTGCGGCGGGTGGGGGCGGGGCTGTCGGGGGCCTCGGACATGGCGTTCGCTCCTGGTCTCGCGGGGGCTCGCTGCTGCGGGCCGCCGGGAAGTCTATGCGGCCTGACGGCGACCGCCCCCGGTGAGTCCGGGGG
>NZ_JBHVER010000318.1:0-5904 GCF_042802195.1 Kitasatospora sp. NPDC057500
GCCGGTGGGGCCGCCGCGGACGGCGGGGGCGGCGGCGCGCTCGGGCCGACGGGCTGGGTCGCCGTCGGGCTGGCCCTGGCGGCGGGCGGCTCGGGCGTCCTGCTGCTGCTCAGGCGGCGGAGCACCGCCGGCGGGTGAGCCCCGCGCTCACTCCTCCCCGGAGCGGTCCCGCGCCGCCTCGCCCGCCTCCTCGTCGGCGGCCTCGACCAGCGCCCGGGCGCGCTCCCGGGCCCGTTCCCGGGCCGCTTCCGGGTCGGCGGTGGCGGTCCAGGCGACGCAGTACATCAGCAGCCGGCAGACGAAGTTGATCCAGAGCAGCAGCGCCACCGGCACGCCGAACGCGCCGTAGAGGCTCCGCCCGGCGACCGAGCCGAGGTACGAGGAGAGCAGGATCTTCAGCAGTTCGAAGCCGACCGCGCCGATCAGCGCGGCCTGGAGGACGTCCCGCCGGCGCTGGTGGCCGATCCGCGGGAACGGCGCCAGCAGATAGGCGAAGAGCAGCATGTCCGAGGCCACCGCGACCAGCAGGCCGGCCGCGGTGAGCAGGTAGCCGGCCGAGCCCAGGCCGATCCAGTCGGCGATCCGGCCCGCCAGCGTGGTGCCGGCGGCCGAGGCGCCGAGCGAGACCAGCGAGACCGCGCCCAGACCGCCCAGCACCACGAAGTCCCAGGCCTTGCGCAGCAGCGGGTTGCCCTCCTCGTCGGGCAGCTGCCACAGGTCCCGGATCGAGGTCCGCATGGTGTCCACCCAGCCGAGCCCGGACAGCACCAGCAGCACCCCGCTGACCAGGCCGACCGCACCCGCGTTGGCGACCAGCGAGGGCAGGTTGAGGGCGTCCGAGATGCCGGGCAGCTGGTCGGAGATGCGGTGCTGGATGTCCTCCACCCGGCTGTCGCTGAGGGTGGCGACCGCGATCGCCAGCGCGACCGTCAGCAGCGGGAAGAGCGCGAGGAAGCCGAAGAAGGTGACCGCGCCGGCCAGCCGGTTGCCGCGCAGCGCGGCGAAGTGCTGGTAGGCGCGGTACGGGCGGCTGCGCAGCACCCGCGCGACGAGCGGGCCGATCACCGGAAGGCGGGTCAGGAAGTCCACCGTCCGGTTATACCCGCGTGTCCCCCGAACGGGCGTCAGGCTCGGCGGGCGGCCCCGCAGGACGGCTCAGCGGCGGACCATCCGCCGGGCCCGGGCCAGCGCCCGGACCGCCTGGTAGGCGGTGTAGCGGCCCTGGCCGAGCAGTTCGGTGCGCAGCCCGGCCACCCCGCCGGGCGGCCGGTAGCCGGCCGGGCGCAGCCGGGCGCAGTGCCCGGCCGCCCGGCGGAAGAACTCCCGGCGGTCGCCGGGCGGCACCCGGCCGGGCCGGGAGACCACGGTGTTGAGGTGGTGCAGCATCCGGCCGTAGACCACCGGGCGCCAGCGCTCCAGGTCGGGGCGGCCGTCCAGGAACGCGAAGACCAGGTCGTACTGGCCGAAGACGTCGAAGTGCTTGCGGCTCGCGGTGGCCAGGATGTTGCCGCCCTCCTGGCGCTGGCGGTAGTGGACGCCGACCCGGTCGAGCAGGGTGATGCTCCGGGCGGCGAGCAGCGCCGGGTACGTCCAGGGGGTGTCCTCGTAGTAGCCGGCCGGGAAGGTCAGGCCCTGGGCGGTGACGAAGTCGCGGCGGTAGGCCTTGTTCCAGACCACCTGGAGCAGTTCCAGCAGGTCGGGGCGGTCGGCGAGGTCGAAGACGTCGCGCGAGGGGGCGCCGAAGACCTTGGCCGAGGCGGCCGGCACGATGCGGCCGTCGGCGTAGGTGCGGGCGTAGTCGTAGACCAGGACGTCCGGGTCGCCGCCCTGCCGCAGCCGCTCGTCCACCGCCTCCAGCAGACCGGGGGTCAGGGTGTCGTCGCTGTCCAGGAAGAGCACGTAGTCGCCGGTGGCGACCGCCAGGCCGGCGTTGCGGGCCCGGCCGAGGCCGACGTTCTCCGGCAGGTGCAGCACCCGCACCCGGGGGTCGCGGGCGGCGGCCTCGTCCAGCAGGGCGCCGCAGCCGTCCGGGGAGCGGTCGTCCACCGCGATCAGCTCGAAATCCGGGCCGTCCTGGCCGAGCACCGAGGAGAGGCACTCGGGGAGGTACTCCTCGACGCGGAAGACCGGGACGATCACACTGAAGCGGGGCATGGCCCCAGGGTAGTGGGGGCGGCGGACCGGGGCCCCGGCGGGCCTTTTGGGCGGACGGTAGGATCGACGGGCACGTACGCACCGATCAAAGTGCGGTCAGACCCCGAACCGGGCTGCCACGCTCCTTCCCGAGAAAGGCCTGCGTAGCCGATGGCTCCCCGCCTCTCCATCGTCGTCCCGATCTACAACGTCGAGCGCTACCTCGTGGAGTGCCTCGACTCGATCGCCGCCCAGACGTTCACGGACTTCGAGTGCGTCATGGTCGACGACGGTTCGAAGGACAACAGTGCCGCCCTCGCCGAGGCGTACGCCGCCAAGGACTCCCGATTCCGGCTGGTCCGCCAGGTCAACAAGGGCCTCGGCGCGGCCCGCAACACCGGCATCCGGCACATCGACCCGGACGCCGAGTTCCTCTGCTTCGTCGACAGCGACGACTCGATGCCGCCCAGCGCGTACGAGCTGATGATCAACACGCTGGACGAGACCGGCTCGGACTTCGCCACCGGCAACGTGCTGCGGTTCCGCGCGATCGGCTACTACCAGTCCGGCGGCCACAGCCGCCCGTTCGCCAAGACGGTGCTGAAGACGCACATCACCGAGATCCCGTCGCTGGTCACCGACCGCACCGCGTGGAACAAGGTGTACCGCCGCTCCTTCTTCGACGCGGCCGGCATCCTCTACCCCGAGGGCATCCTGTACGAGGACGCCCCGGTCAGCGTGCCGCACCACTACCTCGCCAAGAGCGTGGACGTGCTCTCCGAGCCGATCTACCACTGGCGCGAGCGCGAGGTCGGCGAGATGTCGATCACCCAGATGCGCACCAACCCGAAGGGCCTGATCGACCGCGTCACCTCGGTCGAGCTGGTCCGCGGCTGGCTGAAGAAGCAGACCGAGCCGCGCTTCGCCGAGTACCTGAAGTCCTACGACGAGAACACCCTCGTCGAGGAGATCCCGATGTTCTTCTGGTCCGTCGTGGACGGCGACAAGGAGTACCGGGAGGCCTACATCCGCTGCGTCAGCCGGCTGCTGCGCTCGATCGGCCCGGAGCAGGTCAAGAAGCTGCGCGCGCCGCTGCGCCTGAAGTACCACCTGACGCTGCAGGGCCGGATCGACGAGTTCGTCGAGCAGATCAAGTACGAGGGCGAGAGCAACGGCGGCGTCATCGCCAAGGGCCTGCTGCGCCCGTACGCCGACTACCCGTTCCTGCGCGGCGGCCGCAAGAGCGTGCCGCCGGGCCTGCTCAGCCTGCGCAACTCCACCGTCATCCGCAGCCGGCTCTACGAGTCGCGCTGGGAGGGCGGCCGGCTGCGGCTGACCGGTCACGCGTACCCGGAGCAGCTGGGCGCGGCCAACAAGCACGACATGGTCCGCACCCTGGTGCTGCGCGAGGCCAAGGGCCGCCGGGTCATCGCGGTGCCGATGAAGACCCAGTACAGCCCCGAGGCCACCGCCACCAACCACCACGACCTCTACAACTGCGACTGGGCCGGCTTCACCGTCGCCGTCGACCCGGAGAAGCTCAAGCACCGCGGCCAGTGGAAGGACGGCAACTGGCGCGTCCTGGTCGCCGGCGCCGGCAAGGGCGGCGTCTACAAGGGCCGGATCTGGGCCGGCTGGGCGGACAGCGCGATCTACCTCCCCTCGCACTGGGTCGAGCCGGACGTGCGGATCGTGCCGTTCGTCCGTGACGGCAGCGTCTACCTGCGGGTGGAGAACGTGCGGGTGCGGGTGACCGGCCTCGCCGCGCAGGGCGACACCGTCGAGGTGTCCGGCGCGGCCCGCTCGGGCGTCCGGCTGGCCTGGGCGAAGCTGCGGCTCACCCACGTCGAGTCCGAGCGCGAGCTGTTCTTCCCGGTGGACGCAGGCACCCCGGTCGGCGGCCTCCAGCAGTTCCGCGCCTCCTTCCCGGTCCCGGAGCTGACCGAGGTGCGCGAGAGCTGGGCCGAGCTGGACCCGCTCGCCGAGGAGCGCGCCCGCGACCGCTGGGACACCAGCCTGGTGCTGGCCGACGGCACCGTCGTGCCGCTCGCCTGGGACGACCGCAACGCGCCGGAGCAGCTCAACCTGGTCCTCGACGCGGACGCCGAGCCCGTACGGCGGCGCGCCCTCTACACCAAGCCCTCCCCCGGCGGCTACCTCCAGTTCCTGGACCAGCTGCTCCAGCCGATAGTGCACCAGGTCACCGCGCGCGGCGCGGACGGCTTCCTGCTCAGCGGCACCTTCCCGCTGCCCGGCACCCACCGCTGGGAGCTGGTGGCCCGCCACCACTGGGGCGAGGAGCAGCACGTCTACCCGGTGGAGATCGCCGACGGCCGGTTCCGCACCACGCTGCCCGCCGTGCCGACCGCGTCCTTCGCCGGCAACGTGCCGCTGGCCCAGGGCGGCTGGAACATCTCGTTCCGCCCGGTCGGCGTCGCCTACCACCCGGACATGGCCAACTACGCGCTGATCTCGCCCGAGTGCTGGAGCGCACTGCCGCTGGAGGTGGAGGCCCGCGGCAAGCGGATCGTGCTGGAGCGCCGCCACCACGACGGCCTTCAGCTGGAGTCGGAGAACATACTGCTTCCGGAGGAGCGCAGCGGCTGGCGCCAGCGCCAGCTGCGGACCGTCGACTACCCGGCCGCCCGCCGGCAGCCGCTGCGCGACACCGTGCTCTACAACGTCGCGCTCGGCGGCCTCTACGCGGACTCGCCGCGGGCGATCCACGAGGAGCTGGTCCGCCGCGGCCTGCCGCTGGAGCACCTGTGGGGCACCGACGACCTCCAGGCCGACCTGCCGCAGTCGGCCGGCGCCGTCCGGCTCTGGAGCCCGGAGTGGTTCGAGGCGCTGGCCACCGCGAAGTACGTGGTCACCAGCGCGCACCTGCCGGACTTCTTCGTCCGCCGGCCCGGCCAGATCGTCCTGCAGACCTGGCACGGCTCGCCGCTCAAGCAGCTCGGCCACGACTTCGAGAAGGTCTGGTTCACCGACGCGCACTACCTGAAGGGGCTCGTCAAGGAGGTTCCGAACTGGAGCATCCTGCTGGCCGGCAGCACCTGGGCGGCCCCGGTGCTGCGCCGCGCCTTCGACTTCAAGGGCGAGATCCTGGAGAGCGGCCTGCCGCGCAACGACGTGTTCTTCTCCCCGGACAAGGAGAAGACCGCCGAGCGGGTGCGCGAGCGGCTCGGCCTGCCCGAGGGCAAGAAGGTCGTGCTCTACGCGCCGACCTGGCGCGAGGACCGGCGCCGCCACTACGGCGGCTACCAGCTGAACCTCCAGCTGGACCTGGCCGCGGCGCAGGCCGCGCTGGGCGAGGACCAGGTGCTGCTGGTGCGCCGGCACGCCAACGTCCGCGAGCAGATCGCCGAGGCCGGCAACGGCTACGTCTGGGACGTCAGCAGCTACCCGGACATGGCCGAGCTGCTGCTGGTCGCCGACGTGCTGGTGACCGACTACGCGGCGTCGACCTTCGACTTCGCCGCGACCGGCAAGCCGATCCTGTTCTTCACCTACGACCTGGCGCACTACCGCGACAACCTGCGCGGCTTCTCGCTGGACTTCGAGGCGGACGCGCCCGGCCCGCTGCTGGCCACCTCGGAGGAGCTGGTCACGGCGCTCGGCCGGGTGGACGAGGTCGCCGCCGAGTACGCCGGGAAGTACGCGGCGTTCCGCGCCGCGTACTGCGACCTGGACGACGGCCGCGCCGCCGCCCGGGCCGTGGACGCGATGCTGAGCCGCGAGGCCTGACCGGCCGCCCGCCAGTGCCGGAGG